>JALXCE010000244.1:17433-49050 GCA_026991055.1 Caldifarciminota bacterium
GCTCCGAGTCAACAGGAATTATTTCTCCATGGGATTTTTCAAGTGTTTTTTTGACAATGGGTCCAAATGACACAAGAGTTTCCTTGTTTGCAAGGGCAACTCTTTTTCCACTTTTCAATGCAGCAAGTGTTGGAAAGACGCCGATAGTTCCGGCAGTAGAAACAAGCACAATATCGACATCTTCAAGAGATGCAACAAATTCAAGCCCTTCCTTTCCATAGAGTATGGGAACACCAATATCTGACTTTTGGCTGGATGTGCAGACCGCGAATCGGGGATGAAATTCTTTAACAATTTCCCTTGCCCGGTTTACATTAGAATGAAAAGAAAATGCGACAAGTTCAAATCCAAGATTCCTCAAGACATCAAGTGTGGATGTGCCAATCGAGCCTGTCGCACCTAAAAGGGCAATTTTTTTACTCATTCAGAAGTTGTTCTACCGTCTGAAGGAAAATCTCCTTACTCCTGTAGCCCACGAATTTTCTCACAATTCTCATATCTTTGTCGAGAATAAATGTTGTGGGTATCCCTCTAATTCCGCCGTAAAGCCTTGCAATCTGGCGATCACCATAGGCCACAGGATAATTCATCTTATATTTTTTGTAAAAGGCGTCTACTCTCTTTGGGTCATCGAGGGCAACCCCTATGACGGTGAAGGGTTTACCTTTGAGTTCCTTCATTAGTTTGACAAATCCCGGAATTTCAGCCTTACAGGGAGGGCACCATGTTGCCCAGAAATCGAGGATTACAACCTTTCCTTTGTAGTCGTATAAGTGAACTGTATCGCCATTGACGCCCGGAAGTGTAAAATCCGGTGCCTTTGGAATATGTCTTCTCGTTGCCCCCAGGGTAGAGACCATTAATAATGTCACGAGCAATGAAAGCACTTTCTTCATTTCAAGCACCTCCTTCAATTTCGTGTGCACATTTTGAGCAGAATTTTGTCCAGGGTATGAGCTCGAGCCTCTCAGGTTCAATGGGCTTTCCGCATCTCTCACAGATGCCATAGGTGCCCTTTTCAATTTTTCCAAGGGCAATATCAATTTCGTTAAGTACGGATGCGTCCCTTGTCGCAATTATTGCCTGGACATCCTCAGTTAAGGTAATATCAGCCCAGTCTTCGAGGTCCTTGGGCTCGTCCCAGTTGTTGCCAATCTGCTCCTCGACTTCTTTTATTTTTAACAGTTTCTTCATGATCCTCTGCTTCTCTTTAAGGAGAAGCTCCTTGAAGTGTTCCAGTTGTTTTTGATCCATACAGCCCTCCGGTTAATTTTAGGCTTACAAATTAAAGTAAACGGTAAATTTTATCAAGTATCACCGAAGCAAAGAAATTTTTTGGATGTGGGATTCACCTCTTAACCTTGATTGATTCGCACTTCACAATTATTATTCATTAAAACTCAAACAGGAGGTTCAGCAATGAAAAAAGTACTATACGCAGCTCTTGTTGTAGGTGCACTTGCAATAATGGCTGGATGTACCACAACAAATGAGAATGAGTACCTTGCCTCTCCGGGAACCCTTACATATCAGGTTACAAATGATGGATTTGCGGTTGTTCTCTCGTGGGATACCGTGTCTGACGCTGAAGGTTATTATGTCTACCTCGGAGATGCTGTAGTTGATACGATAGAGGACAAAGACAGCACATCCATTCGTGTGGATGAAATTGGTGCATATAAAGTTACTGCCTACAAGGGAGACCTTGAAAGTGACCCAACGAATATAGTGGATTTGAGACCAGTGGAGACATCCAACGTAACCATTTACGACGCAGCTCAGTATTCGGATACCACACATCCTTCAGGTGCTGGCTGGAATGCCAATGGAGACCTGCTCGTATATCCTCTTACCAATCACTGTGACGTTGTAGATTTCTTCTACCTCAATGGGCTTGTTAAAGGTATTCAGGAATCCCAGACATCGTGCCCCAATGTGCCCGATTCCACCTACTTTGCGCCTTTCAATGGCAGGTATGGTGACGCAGATAGTGTAACTGTGGAACCTGTAATGGGGAATTTCCAGGCTGTGACTAATGCCGTTTATACAGTAAAGCTTGTGCAGAGCAACAATGAGGTCCATTACGCAAAGGTAAAGGTTATTTCTGTGAACAACACAGACCATTCGGTAACAATTGAGGGGGCATATCAGACTATACCTGGTCTTAAGAGAGTGGGTAACGCGGCGAAGTAAGGAAGAATTATGTGAGTTCTTGTTGGGGCGGGGCCCTTCGGGCCCCGCCCCAAATTTTTTATGAATTAATTCAAAATAAGTCCGTGTGATTAGAATATCTGAGAGATGCCTTCAGCAAAATCACAAGTCATTGGATTAGTTTCCAGCGTATATGAAAAGAATACATCTTGAATTTTTATTTTCTCACCCTGACTCAATTGCCACGCGGAATATTACTTTTCATTTACGAGTAAAGCAGAGAAAACGACCGTTAGACGATCTATAGGATTTCTGAATAGGTTTTATCCAGGTAAGCCTGTTCGAAAAATCTCAAATCCATTATTTTTGTTGAAAAATTTACCCCCCCCACCTATTTCCTCCCCCCCACGCACAGAGTGCGTGGAGTGAGATTAGGAGGAATTTTCGAACACAATCTGTCCAGGTTGACAAAAACAAGGTTAAATTGGTTGACAATCAGGTAGACAATGTGAAGTAAGGATCGATCTTCCTCAAAAAATCTTCCCGAAGAGATTCTGTTGAAATTGCTTCCCTAAAATTTAACTAACTTGGTCTTTGATTGAGCTTATTGTACAAATCCTTACATGTAGCGGCTTAATAAGATTGACAATGTTTTCGAATACATTCAGTATTTTTCCTTATCATTCTCACTTTCCCGGCAAATGTGCCCGCCACTTTCCCTTTATTAAATTAGTCAATATTGTCAATTCTTTAAAAGTGTGATGAAAACTTGTGAAATTGGGCCTGAATTGCCTTGACAGGTCCAATAAAGGCTCACTACAATCTTTAACCTGATTTTTCAAAGGGAGGTTTCACATTGGCTGTTGAAATCATTAAAGAAATTAAAGAGGCAGAGCAAAAGGCAGATAGTATAGTAAAAGAAGCGCAGGAAAAGGCACGGAAAATCGTTGAGAATGCCAAGAAAAAGAGGGAAGAACTCAGGGCTGAAGCCGAGAAGGAAAGACAGGAAATAATTGAAGCTGCTATTAAAAAAGCAGATAAAGAGGCTGACGAGGAGATCAAAAGACTTCAGAAAGAAACCGAAGAGAAGGTTAAAAAGATAAAAGAACAGGGCGAAAAGAAGATAGACTCTGCCGTTAAAAAAGTCTTTGAACTGGTTTTTGAATAATGGCTATCGTAAAAGTCAAGAAAATCACTTTCGTTGTCCACAAAAGTGAAAAGGACCATCTTATTGATACTCTGCAGGAAGAGGGGCTCGTTCATATTAGTGATGTCAGAGAGGACCCCGCATTTAAGGAAATCCCCGAAGTAAAAGAGAAAAGGGTCGAGGCATCTGCCCCTGAGATTGAGTACACACTCTCGCGAATCCGCCGAGCTGTGGAATTTCTCAATCAATTTGACGGGAAAAAAGGCTTCCTCGAGACATTCTTTGAAATCAAGCCGGAGATCACAGAAGAAGAGCTTAAAAAAGTCCCAAAGACCTACGATTATGAAAAGACTCTCGATAAAATCGAAGGCATAGAAAAGAGGCTGACCGAATTAAAAAATTTGGAAGCCAATCTCACATCCAGAATAGATTCCCTCAGAAAATGGTATGACCTCGACATTCCAGTTGAAGAGATTGGAGTCTCCGAGAAAGTGGAAATTGTCGCTGGCACCATTCCGGCAAATCAGGAATATGAGCTAAAAAACATCGAAGATATCGAATATTCCGTGATCAGCCGTGACTCGAGGTTTGTCTATCTTATCGTCGCATTTTTAAAGGAAATTTCCACTAAAGTTAAAAATGAGCTTTTAAAATTAGGCTTTGAGCAGGTGGATTTTAAAGGGCTTAAAGGAAAGCCAAGAGAATTAATTGAAAAATTTAAGAGGGAGCTTGAAAATCTCTGGCGTGAAAGGGAAGAAAAGCTAAAAGAAGCAGCAGAGCTTGCAAAAGAAAAACTTAACCTCCTGATTGTTTATGATTTTCTTTCGAATGAAGGGAATAAAGTCCGCGTGGAAAATCAGGGACTGGAAACAAAATCAACCTTCCTCGTCACGGGCTGGATAAAGGAAAATGACGTTAAAAAACTTGACAAAATTCTTAAAAAATTTGAATCTGCCACCTACAGTGTTGAAGAGCCCTCACCAGAGGACAATCCACCAACTTTTATTGATAACAAAAAGCCCATCAAGCCCTTTGAGCTTTTAACCAAGCTCTATGGGTTGCCCAATCTGCGTGAGGTTGACCCCACACCACTTTTGACACCATTCTTTGGGGTTTTCTTTGGATTATGTCTCACCGATGCGGGGTACGGTATTGCCCTCATAGTAATGGCTTTACTTCTCATGAAAAAACTTGGCAAAATGCAATTCTTAAGTGTCCTTCTCTACGGCGGAATTATGGCTATTCTTGCCGGGGCGATAACAGGTAGCTGGTTTGGCGACCTCTTTACATCCCTACCGGTTCCCTTCTTACACAAATTCAGAAACAGCCTGCTGCTCTTTGACCCAATGATTAATCCCATGCCGTTTTTCTACCTTTCCCTTGTCCTGGGTTTGATTCAGGTGGAGCTGGGGCTTCTTGTGGGATTTTACAAAAGGGTGAAAAACGGTGAAATAATAGATGGCATCGCAAATGAACTCTCGTGGTTTTCCCTTATCCTTTTCCTCATTATCCCCTACATTGTGGGTGCAAAGGTCGGGAAGTCATACGGTGAAGTCCTTTTTCACTACGGTATTGTAGGCTACATCATTTCGTTCTTCCTTTTCGTACCGATTCTACTGATCATCTTCTTGAGTGGCGGAACATCGGGCAGCTTTGTGGTGAGGCTTGTTAAGGGTCTTTACAACCTCTACGGAATCACAGGCTATGTAGGAGACCTGCTTTCCTACGTCAGGCTCATGGCTCTTGGGATGGTGACGGCTGGAATTGCCATGTCCATCAACATTGTCGCAAAACTTGTGCTTCCAATCCCATATCTGGGGATTGTACTTGCTGTTTTGATTTTCATCGGAGGGCATCTATTCAGCATAATAATCAACGTCATGGGAGCCTTTGTGCACAGTTTGAGGCTTCAGTACGTGGAATTTTTTACGAAGTTTTATGATAACGGTGGCTATGAATTTAAGCCCTTTGGAATTGAGGGCTATTACACCGAAATCAGAAAAAGTGCGTAAATCTGGAGGTGATCTTATCACCTGGGGGAGACCCCGTTGAAAGTAAAAAATTTTTAAAAGGAGGTTGGAATTGAGCGGTCTTTACATTGCAATGATAGGAGCTGCGATGGCAGCTTTTATGGCAGGTATAGGTTCGGCCATTGGAATTGGTTACACAGGAAGGGCAGCTTCGGGAGTGCTCTCCGAGGCACCTGATATGTTTGGTCGTCTCTTCCTTCTTGTGGCTCTGCCCGGAACACAGGGTTTCTACGGTTTCATCATAGCCCTCTTCATCATCCTGAAGGTTGGGCTTCTTGGAACTCCCAAGGCGATTTCAGTTTATCAGGGGCTGGAGCTTCTTGCAGCGTCGCTTCCTATTGCGTTTGCTGGCTTGCTTTCGGCAATTCATCAGGGAAAAGTCTGTGCCGCTGGTATTGACCTCACTGCAAAGAGGCCTGACCAGGCGATGAAACCTGTTATCTACGGTGCTATGGTCGAAACTTACGCAGTGCTCGGATTCCTGACGAGCTTCTTCCTGATGATAAACATCAAGATTTGACATCATGCACGGCTCAAAGATTACAGAAAAAATATTAAAAGAGGCGGAAGAGCAGGCGAAGGAGATCATCAAGCAGGCAGAGGCTGAGGCAAAAGCCATCCTTGAGGACGCGGAAAAGGAAAAGAAATTTATCATAGAATCCGCTGAAAAAGAGGCCGAAGAGGTAGCGAAGAAGGAGAAGGAGAAAAAGATCGGTCTTGAGGTAATCGAGCTCCGCAAGAAAGTCCTTCAGGCAAAGCGCGAAATCATGGACTCCGTATTTGTAAAAGTGGAGAAAAAACTTCAGGAAGAGTCAAAAGACGACTTTCTCAAGCACATCGCGAGTTTCATTAAGGCACTCAATCTAAAAGGTAAATTTGAGGTGATACCCGGAGACAGAGAAAAGAGAGTGGATGAAGGATTTGTGAAGGAACTTGCAAAGGCAGCGGGACTCGAGCTCACCCTCTCAAAGGAAAGGGCACGTGGCTATCACGGCTTCACACTGAAGCAGGGAAAGATTGAGATCAATCTTGCTCCCGAGGTAATCATTCCTGACCTGAAGGACGAGCTTGAAGACCACATCAAAGGTCTGCTCTTTGAGGAATAATGGCTATTAACTTTTTGAAATATCCTCCGTTTGGAAAGGAAGACGCGCGCTACACCTATGCAGTTGGCCGCATTCGGGTGCTTGAGAAGAGCCTGATTCCACGCAGCTTTTTCGACCGACTTGCCGAGGCCGGTGAGGTGGCAGATTACCTGAAACTCTTGCAGGAGACTCCCTATGCAAAATACCTTGCCGATGTTCGCGACGAGGATTCATTTGAAAATATGCTCATTACCGAGAGGCGAGAGGCACTAAAGACCTTCGATGAGCTCTGCCAGGATGAGCCTTTGAAGCTAAAAGCGCGAGCAAAGTTTGATTTTCACAACATCAAAGTCCTCTTGAAATCGAAAATAGAAGAAAAGGAGTTTGACTTTGCACTTTCCGAGGATGGCACGGTGTCCATTGACGACCTGAAGCAGATTTTCAAGGATGAAAAGTATTCGTGGCTGCCGGAGCACCTGGCGCGGGCTGTGGAGGCAGGCGTCACGGCTTACTATGAGGCCAAAAGCTATCAGGACCTTTCAACTGCAGTTGACCGTGAGATGTATAGGTTTCTCACTTCTCCTGCCACAGAGAATGACTTTTTTGCCATTTATCACCGTTTAGAGTCGGACCTTATCAATATCAGAACTTTTCTGAGGCTTTACAACCTTGATTCGGCAGACCAGCTAAAAAATTACCTGCTTGATACCGGGTACCTCGAGCCGGGCCTGTTTCTTAGCGAGGAGCCAGATGGACTTGTTGACCGACTTTCCTACACACCTTATGGCAAAATTTATGAGGAAGGATATAGGGCGTTCAAAGAATCCGGTTCCCTGAGGGTTTACGAAAGGCTCATGAAATCGTATCTCAACGGCTTTTTAAAGGAGACGAGGAAGATTGATATGGGAGTTGAGCCGATTATTGCATATCTCTACTTCAAATTCGAGGAGATCAGAGCCCTGCGGATCACGTTTATCGGAGTTTTTTACAACGTTAAGCCACAGGAAATTAAAGAAAGCCTGACGGTGGTGGTCTGATGAGTAACGTAATATGCATAGGGAATAAAAACGTGGTCATGCCATACAGTGCTGTGGGATTTGACATCAGAGTGGTAAACAGTGCCGAAGAGGCTGTTGAGGCGGTAAAATCAGCAATGGACGGCTATTCGCTTATATTTGTTCAGGAGGATTACTACGAGCATCTGACTGAGCTGATTGAAAAGACCATGGAGAAGGCGGTTCCGGTGATTTCAGCGATCCCCGGTCCACTTGGCAGCAGTGGCAGGGCTTTTGAAAATTTAAGAGAAATCATAAAAAGGGCAATCGGAGCAGATATTTTTTAAGGAGAAAAGAACATGGAAGTTGGGAGAATTGTAAAAGTTGCAGGTCCCCTCGTGGTGGCAGAGGGAATGAGTGGGGCTAAGATGTACGATGTGGCCCTGGTTAGCGAGAAAAAACTATTGGGTGAGATTATCGAGCTCAAGGGGGACCTTGCATCCATTCAGGTTTATGAAGAAACTGCAGGCGTAGGGCCAGGTGAGCCTGTGTATCCCACAGGAGCTCCTCTCTCAGTGGAGCTTGGCCCGGGCCTGATCAGGTCAATTTATGATGGTGTGGAGAGACCACTTGATAAAATCGCAGCACTTGCAGGCGATTTTATCACAAGGGGCATCCACGTTCCTGCACTGGATAGGGAGAAAAAATGGCACTTCAAGCCCACGAAGAAAAAAGGTGACACTGTCGAAGCCGGCGATGTGATTGGAGAGGTCCAGGAAACCGAGTTAGTTGTCCACAAAATCATGGTGCCACCGGGTGTTAGGGGTGAACTCGTTGAGATCAAAGAGGGCGAGTACACGGTCGAGGAGCCTGTGGCGAAAGTGAAAACACCGGAAGGCGATACAAAAGACATTATCATGATGCAGAAATGGCCCGTTCGTAAGCCGAGACCATACAGGGAGAAGGTGCTCCCTGTCGAGCTCATGGTGACCGGACAGCGTGTTATTGATACGTTTTTCCCTGTTACGAAAGGTGGCACAGCATGTGTTCCCGGTCCCTTTGGCTCTGGCAAGACGGTTATTCAGCACCAGCTTGCAAAGTGGTCTGATGCAGATATTGTGGTTTATATCGGATGCGGTGAGCGTGGAAATGAGATGACAGACGTATTGATTGAATTTCCAGAGTTGAAAGACCCGCGCTCAGGACTGCCATTGATGGAGAGGACGGTTCTTATTGCCAATACATCCAACATGCCGGTAGCGGCCCGCGAGGCTTCAGTTTACACAGGAATTACCATTGCCGAGTATTTCAGGGATATGGGCTATTCTGTTGCCCTCATGGCCGATTCCACATCAAGATGGGCTGAGGCAATGAGGGAGATTTCAGGGCGTCTTGAGGAGATGCCCGGCGAAGAGGGATACCCGGCATACCTTGCGGCAAGGGTTGCAACATTCTATGAAAGGGCCGGACGTGTGAAATGCCTCGGCTCACCAGATAGAGAAGGTTCACTCACCGTTATCGGTGCAGTTTCACCTCCCGGTGGTGACCTCTCAGACCCTGTGGTTCAGGCGACCCTCAGGGTGGTGAAAGTATTCTGGTCGCTAGAGGATAAGCTTGCATACAGAAGGCATTTCCCTGCAATTAACTGGCTCACATCCTATTCCCTCTACAGGGATATTTCAAAAGAGTGGCTTTCGAAGAATGTGGCAGAGGATTTCTTTGACCTAACAAACTATGCCATGAGGATACTTGAAAAAGAGGCCGAGCTTGAGGAGATTGTCAGACTTGTGGGAGTTGAAAACCTCTCACAGGAAGACCAGTTGCTTCTTGAGATTGCCCGCTCCATCAGAGAAGATTTCCTGCACCAGAACGCATTCCATGAGGTGGACACTTATTCATCACTCAAAAAACAGTATCTCATGCTTAAAACCATCATCTTCTTCTACGAACAGCTCAAAAAGATGATCGAGCAGGGCAAGACAGTCGCGGAGCTCAAAGAATTACCTACCTGGGAGCGAATTGCAAGGATGAAATATGCCACCGAGGACAAAATTGAAGAAGTAACAAAATCCATACAGGAGGAAATTCAAAATGCCGTCTCTGTCGCTTAATTCCAAGAAATTTATCGAATATCAGGCTGTTAATGACATCTCCGGTCCTCTTCTCCTTGTTGAGGGAGTGGAGGGTGTTAAATATGCAGAGCTTGTGGAAATCGTGCTTCCATCTGGCGAATCAAGGCACGGACAGGTGCTCCAGGTGGAGCGCGACAAAGCCCTCATTCAGGTTTTTGAGGGAACCACCGGAATTGATACACCAAAGACGAAGGTCAGATTTCTTGCAAAGGGAATTGAACTTCCACTCTCCACGGACATGCTGGGCAGGGTCTTTGATGGTCTTGGAAGGCCCATTGATGGTGGCCCGGAGATTATTGCAGAGGAAAGAAGGGACATAAACGGTGCCCCTATCAATCCCTATTCAAGGGACTATCCAAACGAGTTTATTCAGACGGGAATTTCTGCAATCGACGGACTCAATACACTCGTGAGGGGCCAGAAGCTGCCCATTTTTTCAGGCTCGGGATTGCCGCACAATAAACTTGCTGCCCAGATTGCGCGTCAGGCAAAGGTGCTCGGTGAGCAGGAAGAGTTTGCCGTGGTCTTCGGAGCCATGGGAATTACCTTTGAAGAGGCAGAATTTTTCATCAACGATTTTAAAAAGACCGGAGCGCTTGAGAGAACAGTGCTTTTCTTGAACCTTGCAGATGACCCGGCAATTGAAAGAATCGCGACACCAAGGGTTG
The DNA here is from genome assembly GCA_026991055.1 of Caldifarciminota bacterium. Classification (GTDB taxonomy): domain Bacteria; phylum Hydrothermota; class Hydrothermia; order B15-G9; family WFZT01; genus WFZT01. Next base: position 27,642 of record JALXCE010000244.1, read on the forward strand.
TTTTGACCACTGCAGAATACCTCGCATTCACCAAAGATTACCACGTGCTTGTGATTTTGACAGATATGACCAATTACTGCGAGGCGCTGCGTGAGATTTCCGCGGCAAGAAAAGAGGTGCCCGGGCGTCGTGGATATCCGGGCTATCTTTACACGGACCTTGCGACAATTTATGAGAGGGCTGGAAGGATTAAAAACAAGAAGGGTTCCATCACGCTGATCCCAATTTTGACCATGCCTGAGGATGACAAAACCCATCCAATTCCAGACCTGACGGGCTATATCACAGAGGGCCAGATCATTCTTTCAAGGGCGCTTCACAGAAAGAAGATTTACCCACCCATTGATGTATTGCCCTCACTTTCACGTTTGAAGGACAAGGGAATTGGTGAAGGAAAGACGAGAGAAGACCACTCAGACGTATTCAACCAGCTTTTTGCTGCCTATGCCCGCGGTAAAGAGGCTCAGGAGCTTGCGGTGATTTTGGGTGAAGCCGCTCTTTCTGAGATGGATAAGCTCTACTACAAATTTGCCGATATATTTGAGGAAAGATACGTGGGGCAGGGTGAATATGAGGACAGAAGCATTTTCCAGACGCTTGACCTTGGCTGGGAGCTTCTCTCCATGTTCCCGAGATCAGAGCTCAAGCGTATCAGAGACGAATATCTGGATAAATATTTGCCAAGGTTTAAGAAAGAGGAATCATGAAGCTTGACGTTAATCCGACCCGTATGGAGCTGCTCCGCTTGAAAAAGAGGACAGCTCTCGCGAAGCGTGGACACAAACTCCTGAAGGACAAGCAGGACGAGCTCGTGAGGCAGCTTCTGATTCTGATGCGCGGTATAAAGGAGCTGAGGGAAGAGGTTGAGAAGGAGCTAACTGAGACGACAAGGAGATTTCTCTTTGCGCGAGCACTGATGGAGCCGGAGGAGGTAAAAGAGGCATTTTTGATACCTACGAAAAATATCAAGGTCATCGAGAAGCTTATCGTGCTCATGAACCTGAAGGTGCCCGAATTTGAGCAGGAAATTTCCGGTGAGATGATTTCCTACAGTTTTATAACCACATCCTCGGAGCTTGATGCCTCGCTTTTGGCGCTTGAGAGTGTGGTTGAAAAACTCATTGACCTTGCTTCAAAGGAAAAGGCCCTTCAGATGATTGCCGACGAAATCGTCCGCACTCGCAGGCGGGTAAATTCACTTGAGTATGTCTTAATCCCTAGCCTTGAGGAGACGGTAAAATTCATCACCATGAAACTCTCCGAAATGGAACGCTCAGACCAGGTGAGAATAATGAAGATAAAGGATATAGTCAGGGCACATTAGGGGGAAAACAGAAGAATCAGGTCCAGCCAAAAAGAGGGACTATAGATTTTTTAAATCAGCTAAGTCAGGTATGCAGGAGTATTGAAACTCCGGGAGGGAGCGATTAATACCTAAATGTCACTTGTAGCAATCTATGGTGGAGAAATAATACCATGAAAAATTTATCTGAAATAATTGAAATTTTGAGGGACCACAGGGAGGAGCTTGAGAAAAAATATAAGATTGAGGAAATAAAGATTTTTGGTTCTTATGTAAGGGGTGAGCAGAAAGAGTCAAGTGACATTGATTTAATTGTGAAATTTAGGAAAATTCCCACGCTTATCGAATTTGTGAGAATTCAGGAAGAGTTAGAGAGGATTCTGGGAATAAAAGTTGACCTTCTCACCGAGGAAAGCATAAGTCCGTTTATAAAGCCATACATAAAAGACATAGTGACAGTATGAAATCCCCAGGCTTGCTACAGAAATGGAATTCCCCCCACCTATCTCATCCCCCCACGCACGAAGTGCGTGGAGGAGGATGGGAGAAGGTTGCATTTTCGAATATGCTCAAGAAGTCTTGAAATGATGGGCGGTTAAAAATTTGCCAGGAGAGTTCAAGGAAAAATATCCAGAGGTTCCATGGAAAGAAATTGCGGGGATGAGGGATAAGCTTATCAATGAATATTTCAGAGTGAATTACGAAATCATCTGGAAAACTATTCATAAAGATGTTCCGGAACTAAAAATTAAAATTGAGGAAATTATGAGAAATGAAGAGTGGTAATAAAATTAAATCTCTCCAAGAGTTAAAAGGTTTTTCGTGTTTCACGAATGTGGTTTTACCAACCTGCCTTGCACCAGTGAGTGTAATAACTGAAATAGCTCCACTTTCCATCATTTCAGTGGCAATTTTGACAGAGTGAGCAAGCCATCTTTTGCGGTAGTGAAATTTTTTCATCACATGAAAAATTTTATTTCATCAAGAGAAAAATATCAACACAGTGAGGAGAGTGCTCGAAAATGTAGCTCCACCTGTTTCCTTTCCCACGCACTTCGTACATTGGTAAGGATGGGAGGGAATTCCTCTTGAAAATTCTAATTAAATTGAATTTTTTTCAAACACGCTCTTCCCGTGAGTAATTCATGCGGGGAGTGGAATTTTTGGGGCAGATTCCCGGATTTTCTTGCATGTTTGGTGGTGGGTCATTACCATTTGAGAAAAGGAGATTGGGTCATGAGTTTATTACTTGCCCTCGTCGTATCATTTAGTTTTCATATAACCGGGCCACAAATTACTTTTAAAGGACAGAAGCCTGTGGTGCTTGATTCGGATTTTGTGCTGCCTGCCACTGCCGGAGTTCCCGCCATTCCCACGAAAGTGTACTTTTTTGCAGTTGATGGAAACCTGAAGAGTTTCAAAATTAAACATATCCAGTTTGAGAACGTTCCCGGGAAATTCAATATTCCAGCTGTTCCTCCACCGGCCATACTCTCACTTAAGAAGCCTGCAAAAGACCATCCAGACCCTGCGATTTACGGGAAAGACGCTTTTTACCCGAAATACCCTGTTATTTTTAGAGGAATTCATACACTTTTGGGTCAAAAGGTCGCCTCACTCATTTTTTATCCCTACAGGTATAATCCTGTGAAGAGGAAGCTTCAGCTTGTCAAATCAGTGGACATCGAAATTGAGACCACACCGGCGAAAACGTCTATTAAAAAATCCAGAATCACAGCCTCAATGATAAAGAACGCCATCTCTTCACTCGTCTCAAACAGTGAAGATGTTTCTCTTTCCATTGATACGATTCAAAATGGAATTGACTACCTCATCGTTACAAACACAGATATGTCTAACGCCTTTGATTCACTTGCGAGGTGGTACAGAAAATTAGGGTTTGAAACTGAGGTCAGGACAGTAGAGTGGATTGGCGCCCACTATTCGGGTCGTGACCTTGCCGAGAAGATAAGAAACTACCTAAAAGTATGCAATCAGGATTCTGGCCTAACCTTTGTGCTCCTCGGAGGAGATGTAGTGCAGGTTCCTGCAAGGGTGGCCTATGCCATGACCTCTGGAGCAGGGTACGTTAGCGATGAGGATAGCATAAGGGCAGACCTTTACTATTCTGACCTTGACGGCACCTGGGATGCTAACAATAACGGGACTTTTGGTGAAATTGCGGATTCAGTTGACCTATATCCGGATGTTTTTGTTGGTAGGGCACCGGTCAGAAATGCAGAGGAAGCTATGACATTTGTGAGAAAAGTGATAGCATACGAAAATCCTGCCCCTCAGTACAGGGACTATCAAAATAAAGTACTCTTTTTTGCAGAAGTGCTGTGGAATGATCCATTCACTGACGAGGGAGTTGCAAAAGACATGATTGATAGCCTCTATATTCCGCCCGGGCAAAATATTACCAAACTTTACGAAACCCGAGGGAATGAAAACTCTGCGGCGGTAGAAAATTCCATAAATGCTGGTGTGAATCTCTTAAACCATGATGGGCATGGCTGGTATACGGTAATGGGAACGGGCCCTGACGTGATTAGAACATCTGATATTGATAATTTGACAAACGGTTTGAGGCTTGGGATTCTTTACTCCATAGGTTGTTGGGTTGGGGCATTTGATAGGGATGCAATATCCGAGCACTTTATCAGAAATCCCCATGGCGGTGGAGTGGCTTTCATTGGTAATTCTCGATATGGCTGGGGCTCTCCGGGAAATCCGGGATACGGCTACTCGGATAAGTTTGACGAGATGTTTTACCGGGTTCTATTCTGGTACAACGAGTTCCGTGCAGGTATGGCTCTCGCATTTGATAAAGTGTTATTTATTCCATTATCAAGGGACGAGAACGTTTATAGATGGCACCAGTATCAGCTTAATCTTCTTGGTGACCCTGCCATGCCCATATGGACTGAAATACCGCGGGAAATATCTGCTGAAATCCCTGATACTGTCATTCAGGGTTCTGAACTGAGGATCAGTTTTGAAAATATTTTAAAAGGACATGTGTATTTAATCCAAGGTGACAGCGTAGTTGAGAGAGGACTCATACATTATGGCAATATAATTTTGCATATACCGTCAGATATTTCTGGACCCCTGACTCTGACAGTTTTCAGGCGTTCTTTTGTGCCCCTTATCAAGCGGATTTACGTTCAGCCTAACGGTTACAATCTTATTGCAGATACCATTTTAGTGAGGGATACCGGGGCTTATCCTGACTCTCTTCTCTCTCCCGGAGAGAGTGGAATCCTAAAGGTTGTTATCAAGAATTCCGGCAACGCTACATCTCCGCCGGCACAGGTTTCACTCGCTTCTACTGACACTTTTCTTCATGTTTCTGCCGATACCATAAATCTACCCTCACTTTCGCCATCAGGTTCGGATACCCTTAATTTTTTGTATTCTGTCGATAGCTGCAGACCTCACATTTCCAGCCTGATTTTGAGAATAGGGAGTGATACTTCATTTTTGAGATTGCTTATAACACGTCCAGTCCTGAAGGCAGGATATGTAACTGAAAACATTGTCCCCGGCGACACTAATAATGTTATCATTTTACTGGGTAACAATTCTCCTTCGCCGGCAAGAGATGTGATGATTCGTATAAACTCCTCCAACCCGGGTGTAAGGGTTTTGAACGATTCTCTTTCGTTTGAAGAGATATTAAGAGGGGTGGTTTTCACCCTACCTCTTTATGTGGATAGTAGCGTCCCCATTGGAGAAAGATTTACTCTGATGTTTTCATATCGGGCTTCAGGATATGTGGATTCATGTGCAATTGATGGAGTGGTAGGAAATTCGAGTTACCACGAGGGTTTTGAATCTTCACTTGAAGGCTGGACTCTTGGAAACCACTGGTCGGTGGTGGAGAGAAGACATCTTGGCGGTCAGAAATCACTTTACTGTGGCGATCCTGCGTCCTGGAGTTACGGGAACAACTGGACCACTCAGGCGATATCTCCCCCTATAGTACTCGCTTACCATCCTATTCTTAGCTTTGGGCTATGGTATAGCGTAGCAACCTACGGCTCGGACGGTATTTACATCGAAGTCTCTCATGATGGAATTGTTGATACGCTGGATTTTCTCGGTTCAGGTGGTGCACTTGACTCGCTGACCTCATTTGTGAATTCATGGGCAGTTTACAGATACCCACTCCGCTTTTTGCACGCCGGGGATACGGTTAGGGTGATATTCAAGTTTGTAAGTGACGAGCAGGATACTGCTGAAGGGTTTTACCTGGATGATTTTTCCATCACCGGATACACACTTAACCCCTTAGATGTGCACGAAGGGATGACAAAGAAAACGTTTGAAATTTTTTATATACCCGGAGGTTTCGAAGTAATACCGCTCGTGGATTCACGTGAATTGCTCAAAGTCTACGATGTAACTGGCAGGGTGGTCAGGACAGGACTCATAAATGGAAGAGGAATTTACAAGGTGAGGGATCTCAAAGCCGGGGTTTACTTTGTCAGGATTGGAAAAACGGTGAAGAGGATTGCGGTTTTGAAGTAGGAAGACCCCCGATTCCAAAAGCATCCTGACCATAAACATCGTGTAGAGCAAGTGGGATGACTTTTGCAGACAACCGTAAATTTTCCGAATAAACACTGCATTTTCTTGTCGATTTAACGGGTTTGCTATATAGTAAATGTATGAAAGTCCTCGTTATTGTTATTAACGACAGGCTTTATGGTTTTGAGCTAAAGAAAACCCGTCGAATTGTGCCGGATATAAGTTATACGCCTATCCCCTTCGTTCCTGATATCTTCAAAGGACTTGCGATGGTAATGGGAGAGGTTACCATCATCGTTTCACTCAACAAAATCCTTGGCATAGAGGATTTCGAAGGTAACGAGGAGCTTTTCCTTATTGTCAAGGGGCGCGAAAATGACTGGGGATTCTCTATTCACAACATCTATGATATTGTCACCATCGAAGAGAGCGACCTTGAAGAGCTTGAAGACCCCTTTGTGATCGGCGATTTCAAGATTGAAGATAAGGTAATTCTGTTGCTTGATACTGACCGGATAGAGGAGCATTTATATGAATCAGTTTCTAATATTCAAAAGTAACGACTCAGTTCTCGGTGTAGAGGTTTCAAAGGTGTCGGGCATAACTGCCGCTAAAGAGGCCGATGAGCTGGTTTCGGCTTCAAAGTGTATGTTTCACATAGAAGAGGATGAAAAATATGTAGTCTGGCGTGGTAATACCGGGCTGAAAGTGAAAGAGGTTCATGACGTGTTTGAAATAAATGAAATCCGCAAAATTCCAGAAATGTTTTCAAACCTGCCGTTTATAGGCATCAGTGTTTTTGAAAAAAAGCTTGTGTATCTGGTAGATTTTGATGGAACTATCGAATTTTGCTTAAAAAAGGGGGAAGAATATGGAAAATAAAGGTAAGGCACAGCTATGGCTTTTTCTTGCGATCTTTGCTGGATTAATCTTTAATTTTGTGATGCCCCCAATTTTCCTGAACGTGACTTATAGGTTCTCCGGTGGGTACATTTTTACATCGTTTATTGTTTATCTCATTCTGGTTATCCTCTTTGCGCCAGCGCCTTTTCTTATATTTTCGCCCTGCAGCGCAGTGGAGAAAACGCTAAACAGGGAAAATAGCGAGAAATGTTTTGTAGAAACTCACAGAAACATCATATACATTGATCTCTACATCGTAGTTCTTTTCACTCTGGCAGGTTATATAATCGCCCTCGATCTATTTAAGCGTGGTCTCTGGACAAGATTGGATTTTGCGAGTTTCATTATCTGGAGTTTTGCCACCGGTTTAGGCGTGGGATTGCTGGCTTCCAGTGGCTTCCGCCTTATCATGCTCGATTACTATAAAGCGCTCAAGGTTTTTCAGAAACCAAAATATATAAAACGCTCCGTCAAACTTGTTATTCTCTACATGACCATAATGAGTGTTTTTATCTCTATCGTTTACATGACCCTTGCAAGTTACCGCCAGATACATGCGAAAATGGAAGTTGACAAGAAAGCTGTGATCCAGAAAATGGAGAAAATAAGAAAGTTGCCCGTGGAAGATGCAATAACAGAGATTGGATTTCTGCAGGATGACATAGAGGAACTCTTTTCGCAGAACTGGAAGATGGGTTATCTCTATACACTTCCCCTGATACTGCTTATTGTGGTGGCATTGAATCCCATAGTTTTTGCCATCGAACTCCGACGATCCCTGTACAACCTGCTTGAAAGTACCGAGAAGGCCGCGAATGGTGATCTTCGCTCATTTATTCCCGTTACAAGAGTTGATGAAGTGGGAGAGCTTACCTCTACATTTAATCTTATGATAGAGAGCCTCGGAGGCATGGTAAAAAATATTCTCCATCTTGGTTCACAGATTGATGCCCTTTCGAATAATATAAAGAAATCCATAACCGACAATTCTACTTCAATTGCCGAGATTTCAGCCTCTGTCCAGCAGATATCAGCCAGCATAGAAGAGTTCAAACGCTCTGTGGAGGATATTCACAGCCAGATTCAGGACCTCAACCAGAAGATGGAGAAGGCTGGAGACACAGTTGAAGCTAATAAAGCCCTTCTTGAAGGTCTGTTTAAGGATATAGACCTGCTCACTGCAGGTATTCAAAATATCTCTGATAAGGTCCAAAATCTTTCTCAAAAGATTTCCAAGATTGGTGAAGTGGGCAATGTAATTTACAAAATTGCCGATGATACTCATCTTTTATCTATAAATGCCTCAATTGAGGCATCTGTTGCAGGGGAGTACGGTAAGAGATTCTCCATCATCGCGTCGGAGATCAGGAAACTCGCAGAAGATGCGAAGAATTTCGCATCACAAATTGAGTCTATCATAAAAGAAATCACACAGGCTGCGAGTGAAGCAATAACTACAACAGAAAAGAGCGTTTCAGATGCTGGTAAAAGTCTCGCAAAGATTGGTGAGGCCAGAAAAACCCTCGACCTTATATTTTCAAGTGTTATTGAAGGCAGAAAGAGCATTTCCATTATCGAGAGGTCTACAGGGCAGCAGGAAACGTCTATAAAACAGCTTGCCGAGGCGTTGAAAGAAGTGAAAAAAGCTATCGAGATGATTCGCCAGTCTTCCCATGACCTCGAGAATAGCTTCAATAACTTCAGCAACCAGATTGAAGTTCTCAACCAGGAAATAAAGAGATTTAAGATAAACGAGGAGAAGTGAGATGGAGAGGAAGGGCTTTAATTTAATGAATTTGTGGGTATTCTTCTGGCTACTTGTAGAACTGTTCGTGAGTTACTGGATCGGACCCAGATTGCTTTTTGCTGATAAAGCCCATGTTGACCTCGCCGTTAAATTGGGCATATACATAGCAATCTTTTCTGTCTTCGCAATTTCCATTTTTTATATAATTTACACAATCCCCATCTCAGGTTACGTTACAGGCAAGGCCAGGGTCGACAGGAGACTCGTTGTCAAAAGAACTTTTGATTTACCTCTTTTCCTCTCAATTTATGCCTTTATTGTTACAGGTGTCTTACCCATGGGGTATGTTTACATCAGAGGGGCAACCACGCTGGCAAACGATGCTTTTTATGCCTTTATCCTCTGGATTTTTGCCAGCTCTCTCGCGTACTCAATGGTGATTATTGCGGGACTTGACCTGTTTACCACTTACATACTGGAAAGCCTGAAGATTGATAAACGAGAGAGATTTGGTTTCCTCAAAAGAAGTCTCAAATATGAGCTTCCACTTGGTGTCATTACTACAGTCCTTTTCTCTGTAATTTATGCCACTCTAATCGAGTATGGTGCCTTCAACAGGTATTCCTCCCAGATAGTGTATCTACTTGGAGATACTTATAAAAACATCCACCAGATTGCCCTTCAAGCTCGAGGACATTACCTCAAGATCATGCTGGCTTTTTCCACTTTGCTTTTCATCATCGTAACCTTTGCGGTGATCCTTGAAGGGATAAAAAGAAGCAGGGCGCTGAAAATCTTAAGAGACGTCTTTCCGAAAATCACAGAAGGTTATTTGAATGTGCGCGCCTATTCCATTACCCCTGATGAAATTGGTTCTATCGTGCTCTATTTAAACGAGATGATGGATCGAAACGCAACTATTGTCAAAAAAATTAAGGCTACAGCCGAATCCATTGACAAATTGAGTGAGCAGATTAAGAGTTCCATTGACTCATCTTTTGCCTCTATTATGGAGCAGACAGGAGCAGTGGGGGAGCTATCAGCTGCTGCTCAGGAGCTGGAGAAAACTTCTGAAGAAATACACTCTTTCATTTCCCGGGTTGCTAAATTTGCAGAGGAGACCATGGAGAAAATCGTAAACGCCAATTCGGTTATGCAGGATACACTGGACAAGTACTCCAGCTTGATAAACTGGATTCAGACAGTTTCTGACGAGATTCTTTCGCTGGAAAATAAAGCTGCTGGCATTGTTGATATCGTGAGGTCAATCCAGAATGTGGCCAGGGAGACGCGCATACTCTCGGTTAACGCAGCGATCGAGGCGGAGGCCGCAGGGGAGAGTGGGAAAAGATTTACTATCGTGGCTGAGGAAATTCGAAAATTGGCCGGCGATTCCGATAAAGCTGCAAGGAGCATCGAAAATCTTGCCCACGAGATAAATGATACCATAGAAAAAGCGGTATTGAATTTTGAGACCAGTTTGGCCGAGGCATCGACAGGTGAGCAAAATATCAAGCAAACGAGGAAGTATCTTAAAGAAATCATAGAGAATTCCAGACTTATTAGAGACTGGACGGGTGAGGCTGTCCAGTATACCAATGAGGAAAAGAAGTCCAGTGAGAATGTTGCAATTGCCGCCAGCAATCTCAATTCAGCTATCAAAACATTGAGCGCTTCTGCAAAGCAGATAGCTGAGGCCTACGAAGAACTCGTCCAATCTGTTAGAAGCCTCGTAGAGAGTACCTCCATTTTCAAAGTCTAAATCATGGGCATCGAAGGTTTCGACGAAATTATCAATGTGTTCAAGGATGAGGTTCGTGACAGATTAAAAAACATAGAAGACGGCTTAATCGCACTCCAGAGCAATCCTGAGGACCAGGAAATTCTTGATAACCTTCAGCGTGAAGCCCACACCATTAAGGGGGCAGCCAGGATGGTGGGGTACTCCAGAACAGGAGAGGTGGCTCATGCACTTGAGACTCTAATAAAGAGGTATAGAAACGGGGAAGTTGAAACCGAAAAGATGGTTAAGGCTGCTCTCAGGGCTGTTGATTACATCAGAAATGCCATAGAAAAGGGCGAGTCAGATGAAAAGTCTGTGCTTGAGGTCCTCGAAAATCCGGATAAATTGCAGGGTGAGGGCACGGTAGAAATCACGAAAAGTTTTGAAGTCGAGGATGTCTGGAAATTTATACCTGTTGAATATGAGCAGATAGAAAAACTCTCTCAAAAGCTGGAAGACCTCTACATGAGAACAGTTGGGATTGTGCGCTATAAAAAAGACCTCTTAAGCCAGATAGAAGACCGAAAAACTGCTGAAATAATTGAAAAATTAATGAGCGATTTTGACTTTTTCAGAAAGAGTTTACATCAACTAACAATGGAAATTTCCGATTTACGTCTTGTGCCCGTTTCCAAAGTTTTTGACTCCATTACCCGGCCTATTTACGAGATTGCCACCTCACTGGGAAAGAAAGTGAAGGTCAATCTCAGGTCCACTGATATCAAAATCGATAAGCGTATTCTGGATTCCATCCTTGATTCAATTATCCATCTCATAAGAAATGCACTTGACCATGGGATAGAACCCCCGGAGGAGAGGGTTAAAAAGGGAAAGCCAGAATATGGAACCCTGTATTTGTCTGCCTTTGAGCGAGAGGGGAAAGTGGTTATCCAGATTGAGGATGATGGACGTGGAATAGATACAGAGCAGGTTGTAAAAAAAGCGGTTGAAAAAGGAATAGTTGACCAGGAAACAGCAGCACACTTAAGTGAGAAGGAAAAGATAGACCTCATTTTTATCCACGGATTTTCTACGAAGGAGCAGGTAAGCGACATGTCAGGAAGAGGTGTGGGGATGGATGTGGTGAAATCGAGGGTAGAGGAGCTCGGTGGAGAGATCAGTGTCGAGACAACACCAGGCTACGGAACCCGCATCGAGCTCATATTACCGTTAACCATTGCCACCGTGAACCTTATTTTCTTTAGAATCGGTGAATTTACCTTTGCTTATCCTTCTTACCATGTGGAAAACATCATAAGGATTGAGAAAAATCGGCTTATAACTCTGTCGAATGGTCGGAAATACTACGATATGGGAGAAGAGAGGATACCAGTTGTGGACCTCGTCCCAGCAGGAGAGGGCCTTGAATATCTCATAGTTACGCGTAGAAACCGAATTGGTTATATGGTTAATGAAGTCGTGGGAGAGGAATCAGTTGTCATCAAGAGGATGTCAGGTCCACTCAAAAACCTGAGCATGTTGAAGGGCTTTGTTCCCCTTTCTACCGAGAATATCGCATATCTCATTGATCTCTCAGAAATGTCCATCATGGAATCCATGCTGAGGTTTAAAGAAGAGATTAAATCCCACGTGAAGCCTGAGGAAGTCAAAAGAAAGAGAATTCTCGTGGTTGATGATTCTCCTGCCACAAGGGAAGTTGTCTCTGGTCTCTTGAGGGGGGCAGGCTATGAAGTTGTTACTGCTGAGAATGGTATTCAGGCCATGCGTGAGCTCGGAAAAGAAGACTTTGATCTTGTGGTAACAGATATTAACATGCCACAGATGGATGGCTATGACCTTACAAAATACATACGAGAAACTCCACATTTAAAAGCGTTACCTGTTATAATGTTAACGTCATTCGGAAGTTCAGAGGAGAGGAAGAAAGGTAAAGAGGTAGGTGCTGACGAATATCTAACAAAAGGGTCGTTTGACCCGGCTAAGTTCCTTGAAATTATACGAAAATATCTGGAGGGAAGATAAGTGGGAAAAATTAGAGTTTTGCTCGTTGAAGACTCACCGACACAGAGGATACTTGAAAAGAAGTTGCTGGAGAATGATCCAGAGATAGAGATTATAGGTGAAGCTACAGATGGCGAGGAGGCGGTTGAAAAAGCCCTTGAGCTGAAACCAGACGTTATCCTGCTCGATCTGCAGCTCCCCAAAATGGACGGGCTGGAAGTAATCAAGAAAATAATGTCAAAGGAGCCCATCCCCATTCTGGTTTTATCGTCCGTAGTCAATAAATCCGAAAAATTCTCATCCATGGAGGCCCTTAGAAGAGGCGCCGTAAATGTGATGGAGAAACCCTCAATAGAAAAAGGTCAGAGCTGGATGCAGATTGCGAGTGAGATTATCAAGAATGTAAAAGAAGTCTCAAAAGTCCATGTTGTTCCCCACATTGAAATTTCTACCATAGCTCCACCAAAGCCCAAGGTGGAAATGCCGGAGCATGAGTTTGAAGCAGTTGCAATCGGGGCTTCTACTGGCGGACCAAAGCTAATTCACCAGATTCTCTCAGCCCTTCCTGTTGATTATCCTATGCCGGTTTTTATTGTTCAGCACATTGCTCCAGGTTTTGATGAAGGTTTTGCAGAGTGGCTTGATAAGACTGTGAGTATCAAGGTGAAACTTGCAAAGAGCAGTGAAGATGCGCATCCCGCTACTGCGTATGTTGCTCCGGTTGGCTATCACATGAAGGTTACACCAGAGAGAAAAATTTACCTTGACGATGGACCGCCGGTGAACAATCAGAAACCCTCTGCTGACGTCCTTTTTGAGTCTGTTGCTGAGGTGTATGGAGATAAAGCTATTGGCGTTATCCTCTCGGGTATGGGCAGAGATGGGGCCGCCGGGCTCAAAAAGATGAAAGAAAGAGGTGCAAAGGTATTTGCCCTCAGGGCAGAGGATTGTGTTGTTTTCGGCATGCCGGGCGCGGCTGTCGAGATTGGGGCTGTAGAAAAAACTTCTTCACTTAAAGAAATTATTGAGTTCCTCGTAAAGGCGGGTGAGGTCTCAAGAAAATGATAAACAGGGTTATAGAGGAAATTGAGAGAAGGTGCGGTGTAATTTTTGATGAAGACAAAATTAAAATTGAGCTTGAAATGAGGAACCTCACCCCTGAGGAACTCCTCAACAGCGAGGAGAAACTTGAGAGTTTCATGGAAGACATACTTATTAAGGAAACCTATTTCTTCCGTGAGAAGGGGCATCTTGAGGTCTTAAGAGACCATATCTATTTCGATATTCTTGAGAAAAGAAGCCGTGTCAGGATTTGGAGCGCTGGCTGCTCCACAGGAGAGGAACCTTACTCCATATCAATAATGCTTGGGAGTCGATGTAATCGTGAGTGTCGAATCCTCGCCTCGGATATCAGCCGCGTTGCACTGGCACAGGCGCGGGAGGCCGTTTACACAAAATCCTCACTGAGGGCTTTAAAAGAAAAAGAGATTCAACTTTATTTTGAAAAAATCGGGGGCAATAGATTTAAATTGAGAGACAGATACAGAAAGGTTGAATTTTTTAGACATAATATTCTCGAGCCCGTTCCAAGATCAAAGGGGAGATTTGACGTCATATTTGTTAGAAACGTGCTCATGTATTTCAGCGAGAGGGCAAAAAAGATCGCCATTGAAAACCTCAAGAACGCGCTTTACGACGATGGCTATATTATTCTCGGTGTCTCTGAGTACCTCATTGGCGTAGAAAATGGATTACATCCCGAGGAAATAAAAGGTGTTACCGTTTTCCGGAAGCACAGGGTGGAAAAGGCAGCTGAGATGCCAGTTCCAGAGTCGGAGAAGTTAGAAGAGGACGTGGAAGAGAAGATAAAAGCGGCGGACGAGGAGGAAGATGTAAAGACTCTGATCCTTACTGCCTTGAGGCACCTCAAGGATGGGAGTATCAGAAATGCCATCTACAACCTTGAAAAGGCCCTTGAAATCAATGACAGAATATATTTCATCCATTATCAGCTTGCTCAACTGTATGAGGAAATCGGGGACAATACAAAGTTTTTCAATGAGTGTATGAGAATCAACGATATGCTTGAGAGGCGCGTCCCGTTAAGCCCTATTGATCGGGAGTTTAATATCAGATATAACGTTTTGAGGAACTTTGTAAATGAGGCGATGGAAGGGATGAAATGGGTTCTAAGCTGAAAACCTTCAGAGTTTTAATTGTTGATGACTCTGACCTCCAGAGGATGCTTTATAAGAAGCAGGTTCTTTTTCCAGATGAGAAGGGGGAGTTTAAATTTGAGATTTACGAAGCCAAAACCGGTGAAGATGCAAAAAGGATGATCGAGAGATTTAAGCCTGACCTGGTGCTCCTTGATTACAATCTTCCAGACATAAAGGGGACAGATATCATCAGGTGGATGGAAAAAAATGGGTACGGGGACATTCAGGTGATTCTCGTCTCCAGCATTGATAATGAAGAGGTGGCCTCGGAGGGCCTCAATCTCGGAGCAGAGGATTTTGTTCAAATCCCTTATAAGCCAGACGAGCTCAGAGCAAGGATAAAGGTCCATTTGAGGCTTCGTCGAATGTTAAAAGAGAGGGAGAAATACAGGAGGCTCTCACTTATAGACCAGCTAACAGGTGTGCCAAATCGGCGGTATCTTTTTCAGGAACTAAAGAAATTTTTCAAAAAGCACAAAGAGGAGAAAAAACCTCTCGCCCTTTTGATGATAGACATAGACAATTTCAAGCATATAAATGACACCTACGGTCATGAGGTTGGGGATAGAGTTTTAAAATTGGTGGCAGAAACCATTTCAAAGAGTGTAAGGAAGTTTGATTTTGTGGGACGCTATGGGGGAGAAGAATTTATTGTTATATTGCCAAAGGCCGACATGGATAAGGCCGTCGAGATTGCAGAGAGAATAAGAAAAAATGTTGAAACGCAAAGGTTTAAACATGGCGACGTCGAGATAAAGGTAACGGTAAGCCTCGGCGTTGCCGAGCTTCTTAAAGATAACCCGAGAAACGTTAACGACCTTGTGAAAATCGCTGATATGAGGATGTACAGGGCCAAAGTCTCGGGGAAAAACAGGGTAGTCTATCAGTGAAAGGAGACAGGCAATGGGAATAATGCGGGCATTTTTCATCTATCTGTCGCATAGACGTGACTTAGAGGGACTCTTTATGAAGTTTGCACCTACGCGTAACCTCGCGATGAGGTTTGTCGCAGGCGAAACCCTCGAGGATGCCATTAATGTGGTAAGAGAGCTGAATGAAAAGAACATATTTGGTACCCTTGATCACCTGGGAGAGAATGTCACATCAAAAGAGGAAGCTATCGAGGCAGCAAACGAGTATATTCGCATTCTGGATGAAATAGAGCGAAATAAGGTCAAAAGTCACGCTTCTTTGAAACTCACACAGATGGGAATGGATATTAGCTTTGATTTTTGCTACGACAATGTTAGAAGAGTCGTCGAGAGGGCTGCTCAGTACAACAACTTTATTCGCATCGATATGGAGGACTCAAGCTATACTGATCGAACACTTGAAACCTATTATCGGCTGCATGAGGAATTTGGAAATCACGTTGGCGTGGTCATCCAGGCCTACCTTTACAGAAGTGAACAGGATATCAAGAATCTGATCGAGGTGGGAGCTAACGTGAGACTTTGCAAGGGCGCCTACAAAGAGCCCCCGGACATTGCATTTCCAAAGAAAAAAGATGTCGATGCAAACTACATAAAACTACTTAAAATGCTCCTTGATGCACACGAGAAGGGAGTCCACACCGCCATCGCTACTCACGATGAGAGGATTATCAACTTTGCCGAGAATTATATAAAATCCAACGAAATCCCGGACCATAGCTTTGAGTTTCAGATGCTCTACGGAATCAGGCGAGACCTACAGCTTGAAATTGCGAGAAAAAACTATACAATGAGAGTCTACATTCCATACGGAACAGAGTGGTATCCGTATTTCATGAGGAGGCTTGCAGAAAGACCTGCTAACGTTTTCTTTGTTGTGAAAAATTTATTTAAAGGATAGGAAATGAAAAAACTTGCCCTCGTATTACTCATAATGATTGTGGGTGGATGTGCAATTGAAGAGTATCCGGGCACTCAGAAACTTCCTCCGCCTAAAAACCTGCGATTAAGCTCGGCAAATAGCGGGATTACAGTCAGGCTTGACTGGGATGCACCTGATTCTGGAGTTCCAGACGGATATATTGTTTATTTCAAATCCATTTATGACACAGCCTTCAAGCCTATTGATACAACAGGTGCACTTTACGATACGGTGACTCCAGGAGATACCACGGGTTACTACTACGTTACCGCGTATTCTTTTGAGCTCGGCGAGAGCAACCCTTCAAATATTGATTCCACTGTTCCTATACACACACCGGATATCACCATTTATGAGCTGGACAAGGAGCAATCTCCTCTCTACTATTCGGGATTTGGATTCGATACGACCAGCGGATTCGGTGGCCTCTTCCCGATGAAGCTCCCAACACACTGCTTCAAAATTGATTTTTACATGACAGATATGGATACCGGGTGGAGTGGACCGTACTGGTTTGTTTCATCCAACCTCGTGTATAGATTTCCCCACGATTCTTCGCTTATTCATTATCGGTGCTCTTTCAAGAATACCAGGTTCTATCTCATAACCGATTATGCAACGAGGAGAAAGATCCTTCCTGATTCCTCTCAATACGGCACCGGCGTCCAGGTGGGCTCAAACAACTGGATAAATGCCCAATACATTGCGGTGTACACGCAGGAGGGATACTACGCGTTATTGAAAATCGATCCACTCTCAGTGGATACAATTCAGGGGAAGGTTAATTTTGATGCATATTTCCAGAAGGTGAGAGGCTTGAGAATAATCCAACATAGATGAAAATTGTCAAAAACACTTTACTGCTTTACTCGACAAGATTTGTTGAAGTCCTCGCCACATTAATTCAGATTAAAATCATCACCCTATTCCTGCCCAAGCTTGTGGTGGGTAAAATCTTTTTTATCATTGGAATCGCATCCTTTATCGCCACTGTATCTCAGGCTGGTTTTTCTTTCGTTTTCGTTCGATACGTGCCCAAGTTCAGCAAAAGAGAAAACCTTACGCTTTTCAATTTTTCCATGCTCGTTTACTTTACTGGTCTTTTCCTGTCACTCCTGATTGGAATCACTCTTTACCATTCTCTGTCCTTCTGGGTGATGTTTACTGGAATATACGTATTTAGCGCCCTTCCACTTATCGGCTCTTATCTGATTGGGAGCTCAAAGATAAAATTTCTTTTCTGGCTAACCCTCCTCAGGTCTATTGTTCTGATAACACTCATCTATCTTGAGCGACAGGCGCTAACTGTCAGTAATCTTGGCATTATTTTCATGCTGGCTGGTGCTGCTGTCCTTTTTGGTTTTTATTTCGTATTTCCGGCGACTTTTGACCTGCTCTCTTTGAGGTCGATTCTGCTCGAAATCAAAGGATTCTGGAAGTATGCTTTTTTAGACCAGATATTCCAGCCCATTTTCATGTACTTATACAGGATAATCACGCCACTTGTGATGAACTACGAGGCGCTCGCGTCATTCACCATTTCAAAGAGGATCGACAATTTTTCGCGTCGCGTCTTTCAAGTCCCCCTGGATGTTGTTTCGCCTGAAATAAGTTTGAGGGACTCGCGAAAGGATGAAATTATCCCTGTACTTGTGGAACTTAAAAAAATTTATGTCATCTTTTCAACGGCCTTCTTTCTTGGATATGTGGTCTTTGGAAAATTGCTGATAATTCTGATCTCAACAAGCTCCTATCTTGATGCGTTCAGAGCACTTTTAATACTCGGCGTAGGACTTGTTATCAGCTCTATTTATTCAGTTGATGCCACGTTTCTGCGATCTATAGGAGAGATGAAGGCCTATTTCATCCACAACTTCATCTGGATGGTTGTTTTTATTGTTTCCTTTGTGATTTTGGGCAAATACTACGGACTTTCAGGACTGGCAGCAGCATACCCTATAGGCCATGTTTTTGCAGGGATTTACATAAAACTTCGCGTAAGGGACGTGGAGTTGATAAAATTTGACCCGGTGCTCGCTATATCCATTGCACTTGTAACAATTTATATATTTTTCAGCTCTTTTTGGATTTTCGGCCTGACTGTTTTGTATCTGCTTCTGCTCACATTCAGGACCGACTTCCGTAAACTGCAATCGCAAAGGTGATGCTATAAACCCTTATGCTGCGAAATCTTCTAAATACCTTTGCTGCCTCGTTCACGGTGGTTCCAGTGGTCATAACATCGTCCACCAGGAGAATTGACCTGCCCTTAAATTTTTCTGCATTTTTAAGTTTAAAAGCGCCCTTGAGATTTTCCTTGCGCTCACCCTTTGAAAGATTGGCCTGAACCCTTGTGTGTTTTACTCTTATCAGGCTCGAACAATCGCAGGGAATTCCGGTAATTTGTGAAAGTTTTTCTACAATTAACTCTGTTTGAGAAAATCCCCTTTCTCTTCTTCTTGTAGGGTGAATGGGAATAGGAACGAGAAAGTCAATTTGTGGAAACTCTTTCTCTATAAGATTGGCCATTTTCTCGGCCATGAAATCTGAAGTTCTCTTGATCCCTCTATACTTAAAATCCTCAATCAGGTCTTTAATCGGTTTTTTATAAATGTAAACCGAGCGGTTGAACTCGAATACAAATTTAGTGTCCCTGCATCTTGGGCAAACACGTCCATCAAACACACCACCACATTTGAGACAGAAATTTTCTTTTATCTCAAGGGTTTTATCAATTTTTGACCGACAGGTATCGCATACAACTTTATCGGTGGGTTTTTCACAGATGAGACATAGGGGAGGGGCGATAAGATCAACGATGGGTTTGAGGACCTTGATCATTTCTGAATTTTGAGGGTTGTAAGTTAAGGGGTCAAGTGAGGGGGGAGTGTGTTCGAAAATTCTCCCCTCCTATCCTCCCCGCACGCACTTTGTGCGCGGGTGGAGGAAACAGGTGGGGGGCAATTTTTTCAACAAAAATTAATGGATTGGAGTTTTTTCTAACAAGCTCAGTGGGGGGAGAAAAAATTGAGGGGTGGCGCGCGCTTTGCGCGCGCCACCCCTCAAATCGTTTTCACAGTTTCTTATTCAACTGCTTCTACATTTGCTGCTTTTGGTCCTTTGTCTGTCTCTATGATTTCAAATTTGACCTTCTGACCTTCTTCCAGCGTCCTGTAGCCCATTCCCTGAATGTCAGTGAAATGGACAAACACGTCTCCAGAGCCGTCTTCCAGCTCTATGAATCCATATCCTTTACGAGAGTCAAACCATTTGACTCTACCATACTTTACTTCTGCCATTTTATACTTCCTCCTTAACTTCTTTTTACTTTTGGGGAACCTGACCAGGGTAGGTTAAATTCCCTCGTTGAAAGACAAGCATACACTTACCCCCACTCAATGTCAACAACTTTCGAGTGTGTTTAAAAATTCCCTCTACATATCTTTATTTTCAGAACGACTATAATTATGTCACTCTCCCTACTATGAGTTTATGCGAGGAAAGAAATCGTTTGCGTTTGCAAATTTCAAGTTAATCTTAGCGTATCCGTCCAAAATTAGGAATTTTGACCCTAAACCCCGTAATCTTTCATGACCTGATATTGGTTACAGTAACCAGCGTCAGGAAAGTTTCAGTAATTTCTAAAATTTCCCGTCCCTGTAGAGATAATTTCGGCTCCAGGGCATTCCGCTCTTTCCATTATCTGGTTTTACAAGGATTGTCTGATATAAGTTGTGCCTTCCTGTATCAAATCCATAGGAAGAACCGGACATGAAAAGACGCCAGATGCGATAGGTGACCTCATCCACATATTTCAACGCCTCGTCGTGATGCTTTTCAAGCCTTTCTACCCAGAATTTCAGAGTTCTTGCGTAATGCTCTCTCAGAGACTCCACGTCTCTTACTTCGAATCCAATTTTCTCGGCATAGTGGAGGGTGGTGCTTATGGCAAGGAGCTCACCGTCAGGGAAAACATATTTATTTGTAAAAGAGTTTTCATGGAATCCACAGTCTTCCCATCTGCACGCAATGCCATGGTTGAGGAAAATCCCACCGGGCTTAAGTATCTCCCATGCCTTTTTGAAGTATTTCTCAAGCATTTCCTCTCCCACATGCTCAAACATCCCAACGCTCACAAGCTTATCAAACCCACCCTCAGGGGGTTTGACCTCACGGTAATCAAGGTACTCAACTCTTACTCTGTCCTCGAGCCCCTCTCTCTTAATCCATTCGTTGGCGTATTTGTACTGGTTCTTGCTCAGTGTGATACCCAGTGCCTCAACTCCATAGTGTTTCGCAGCGTGGATGACAAGGGCTCCCCATCCACAGCCAATGTCCAATAGTTTTTCGCCAGGTTTTAGCTGAAGTTTGCGGCAGATGTAATCGAGCTTGAGTTCCTGTGCTGTGTCCAGGTCCTCTGTACCTGTGGGGAAATAGGCGCAGGAATAGACAAGGTTTTTATCCAGAAAAAGTTTATAAAATTCGTTTGAAACATCATAATGGTAAGAAATTGCCTCTCTATCCCTTTCTATCGAGTGTTTCTTTCCCTTTAACCTTGCCTCCCTTTTTTCTTTGATAGCATTTTTACACTCGTCATTGTACTTCTTAAGCTTTAAAAGATGAACACCTAACTTTGCCGCAACAACGGGATTTTTAAAATTCTCCTTGATTTTTTCGGCCAGTGGGAAAAGCTGATAGATATCTCCTTCAATATCAATCAGGTTGTAAAGATATGCTTCACCCATTGACAGGTCAGTAGGTGGGACGAGTGCATGCCACAGGGCGCACGGATAGTTAATTTTCAGTGTAAATGCCGGGTTTGTATCTGCCGGCACCTCTGTGCCGTCCCAGAGAACCACCCTAAAATTTTTCTTCACCCCTTTAAAAAGGTCATTTACAACGTTTAAAACTTCAGAAACTGCTTTCTCACTCATTTTGAACCTCCTTTTTAAATAACCTTTCAATCAAATTCTAATACCCGAACAACGGTCCGGTCAATCCATCGGTCTTCGTCAAAAATAATCTACCCGAAAAGATACCGTTTCCTCAAATTTACCTACCACACAATTAATTTCAGGGGCTACCTCCCAATATACTTCTCT
>JALXCE010000245.1 GCA_026991055.1 Caldifarciminota bacterium
AGAAATCATGGGAAAAACCGTTGTTGAGAAAATTTTCGAAAGACACTCTGAGGAGAAAAATATCAAGCCTGGTGATATTGTATGGATTGATATTGACGTGAGAAGTGCGCGGGATTTCGGTGGGCCTAACGTGGTTAAAAACTACGAAAGAGAGTATGACGACACACCCCTTGATGACCCTTCAAAAACCTTTTTTACCTTTGACCTTGTGGCACCTCCAAAAACGATAAAGTATGCCGAGAATCAGCAGATTTGCAGGGATTTTGCCAGGAAACATGGGATAAAAGTATTTGACGTGGACTCAGGTATTGGCTCACATGTGTTGTTTGAGGAAGGAATTGTCCGACCTTACAGCACTGCAGTGGGAACGGACAGTCATTACAACATTCTTGGTGCCCTCGGTGCATTTGGTCAGGGAATGGGAGATGTGGACATAGCTTTCGTTTTCAAAACCGGTAAAACGTGGTTTGAAGTGCCTGAGACCATAAAGATCAATTTAAAGGGAAAGATTGAATATCCTGTCACTGCAAAGGACCTCACATTGTTCATTTTAAGAAATATCGGAACGAAAGAGGCTCTTGGCAAGGCAATTGAATTTTACGGTGAGATTTTTGAAGACATGGGACTTGCTGGACGCATTACGCTTGCAAGTATGGTTACAGAAATGGCTGGAATTATCGGTTTTATGCCTCCTGGAGGGAAATTTTTCGAAGATTTGAGTAAATTTGCTGGAAAAGATTTTGATTATCCTGTTGCAGATAAAGATGCTAATTATGCGAAAGAAATTGAGATCAATATTGAAGGAATAAAGCCGCAGGTTGCAGCCCCACCACACCCGGCTAATGTGTTTGATGTGGATGACCTGAAGGATGTAAAGGTGGAGACAGTATTTGTGGGCTCGTGTACAAATGGGAGGGAAGAGGATATTGAATCTGTTGCCCGAATCCTGAAGGGCAAGAAGGTTCATCCCGGTGTAAGACTGGAGATTGTGCCTGCAACGAAAAGGGTTTGGGGTAACCTGCTTTTCAAGGGTGTACTGAGGGAGCTCTACGAAGCAGGTGCCATTATTGCGAATCCGAGCTGTGGTGGATGTGCCGAAGGACACATCGGAATGACAGGCCATGGAGAGGTTATGGTGAGCACGGCCAACAGGAACTTCCCCGGAAAGCAGGGGTATGGTAAGGTGTATCTGGCCTCTCCAGAGGTTGCAGCGGCCTCGGCCATCATGGGCAGGATAGCAAGTCCTTATGAGGTTTTGTAGGGGGATTCTCTGGTGAGGTGAATAATTTCTGACATGGTTTTGTAGGAAGAATTTAAGATGAAGGGGGCCGCGCACTTCGTGCGCGGCCCCCCTTCACCTTCTTGCACGAGTATCTGGAACTCTTCATCATAGCTCTTTAAGGAAAGTAACTCATTCTCCCCTCGCAATTTTTAAAAGGGCAATTAACTACAAACTTCCTCTCCCCGCATAAATTTTCTGCGGTGAGGGTCCACAACTCAATTTTTAAAAAAATTATCAAGCGGAAGGTCCCCACGCAGAGCGGGGGGAGGAGATGTGTTGGTGGCAGAACCACGTTGATTATTTGTGGGGCTGTCATTATGATAGAAAACCAAAAAGGAGATGGTTAAATGATTGCAATAGCTCTTTTGGCATTAAGTTTTACGTTTACCCCACCACCATCTATTCACAAAATCCAGTATGAACAGTATAAAAATTTCAAGTTGCCTGATGTTGGCAACCAGGTTCCAAAGATCCCCCTTCAGCCCCGAAAGAAAAGCCTGTACAAAACAGTCTATGGGTTTCTGCCCTATTGGCAGCTTTCGAGCTACACATTGATTCACTGGGACTTAATAAGTCATCTCGCAGCGTTTGGTATTGAATTGGATGGCAGTGGTAATGTTACAAACAGGCACGGATGGGTTTCCAACTGGGCAGCAGTGATAGACTCTGCCCATGCGCATGGAGTGCATGTCCATCTGGTTATAATTGTTTTTAACAGCGACAACATTCACAGTATTTTGACCAACCCAACAGCACGGCAGAATGCAATAAATACCATCAAAAACGAAGTATTGAACGGACAGGTTGAAGGAGCCAATCTTGACCTTGAGGTTCCTTACTCTTCAGATAGAAATGCTCTCAATAACTTTGTAACAATGCTCCATGATACCCTTCAGGCACATGGTAAAGAGCTGACAATTTGTGTTACCGCTGTCAACTGGAACGATCGATTTGACGTTGCCACACTTGCAGCAAATACCGAAGGTCTTTTCATCATGGGATATGACTATTTTTGGAGTGGCAGTGGGACAGCCGGCCCGGTTTCTCCCCTTACAGGTTATACGTACAACGTAACAAGTACGGTGAACTACTACGTGGCAAATTCCAATGGCCATCCGGAAAAAATCATTCTTGGTGTGCCTTATTATGGCTATAAATGGCCGACATACTCGGATGCCCCGGGTTCAGCCACACGAGGTCGTGGCCGTGCTGTCTTTTACCAGCAGGCGATCTCAGAAGCCCAGTCTTACGGTCTCCTATGGGATGACTACTCACAAACTCCATGGTACAAATATTATGTCACAGGTGATGGATGGTATCAGACCTGGTTTGATAATGATTCAAGTCTTGGTTTAAAATGGGACCTTGTAAACAATGCCAACATTCAGGGCACAGGAATGTGGGCCCTTACCTATGATGGAACAAGAAGCGAACTATGGAATGAGCTCGCTCGACATTTTGCCCATGGAACTCCCCCAGGACAGCCATCGGGTTTCATGGTTAGATTGACCGGCCCCAATAAGATTCAGCTTGAATGGTATCCTGATAGCGGAGCGACTTATTATGAAGTTTACATGAGCACAGACGGTGAGAATTTTAGCTACTACACAACCACCACAGGGCCATCATTTCAGGATAGAAATGTACCCGCTGGAGAAATGAGGTTCTATAAGGTGAGAGCGGGCAATCCTTTTGGCGTGTCTGCATTTACAGAAGTACTTGGTGCAGTGTCTTCCACGTCCCCTAACAATGTCTTGATTGTAAACGGATTTGATCGGGTTGGTGGCACTCACAACACCTTTGACTTTATCAGAGAACATGGAATTGCAATGCACGAGATTGGGGCCAGATTTAATTCTACATCCAATGAAAGAATAGAGGATGGTTCGGTTAATCTGACAGACTATCAAGCAGTTGACTGGATTCTTGGTGAGGAGGGAACTTCCACGCAGTCGTTCTCTCCTGCGGAGCAGGCAGCAGTTGAAGCCTATCTCGAGGCCGGCGGTAAGGTTTTTGTATCCGGCTCAGAGATTGGTTACGATTTATGGGAAAGAGGAGATTACACTGATCACCTGTTTTATCACAATTATCTCAAGGCCAATTATCTCGGTGACGACGCCAGCACTTATTTTGCCGTTGGAACCGCTGATGGCATTTTTAACGGTCTTGATACCCTTCAGTTTGATGATGGTAGATGGCACTATGATGTGGATTATCCCGATGGAGTTGGGCCTTATGGTGGGTCGATTTCAAGTATGGTTTATGTCGGTGGAACAGGATGGTCTGCTGGCATTCAATATGAAGGAACTTTCGGGAATAGTTCCACTCCGGGGAAGCTGGTCTACCTGGGATTCCCTTTTGAGTCTATTTTGAATCACTATTTGAGAAAAATGGTGATGTATAGGGTGCTGAACTATTTTGGCCTCGATGTGTACGTCACCGAGAACTCTTCTCCTTTAACAAGTGGGCTAAAACTCTATCCCAATCCTGCTGGAAAGACTCTTTATGTCAGTTTACCTGCAAATGCCAGAAAGGTAGAGGTGTATGATATATCTGGCAGGAAGATTATGTCTAAATGGGTTAGAGGAAGCTCTACGGTTTCTCTCGACTTGAAAAATCTACCATCCGGGATTTACCATTTAGCAGTTAAGAACCGCGATGGTTCTTTGAAAACATCCCGCTTCATAAAAAGATGACCAGCCAATCTTTCCAGAAAATAAAAGGAGGTGTTTATGAGAAGGTTGCTGTTAACTATATTTATCTTCTCCACCCTGGTGTACGTAACAGGGTGTAAGGAATCAATAAAAGACCCGGAGGACGGCTACTTTAAGGGCCGTGTTGTCGATACCTCCGGAAATCCCATTGATAGTGTCCGCGTAGCAACATTCCCACCTCATATGTCAACCTACACAAATTCCAATGGGTACTTTGAGCTAAGGGCATTCCCACGTGTTTACAGACTCGACCTTAGAAAGGGAAAGTTTTTCGTTACAAGGGTTGAGACTGTGGGCGGAGAAATCGATACGGTTGAGATAGGAATAATCGCCTCTCAAACTCGTGACACAACATATATGAGTGTTGACACAGTTGGAGGCACCGTGATTGAAACAACTGTAGTTCGTACAGTGATTGATTCCTGTTTCTACCATTCAGTTTCAACTGATTCCTTGGATTTGCAACCCGGCCAGACCTACGATTACGGGAATATAACTATGGATACAGCAAGAATTTATATTGAAACCGTAGATACGACGGTAGATACCCTGTAATGAAAAAGGAGGAATTTTTATGAGAAAACTTTTGTTATCTCTCTTGTTCATAGGGGCACTATTTGCCGGCGAAACAGGTAAAATCGCCGGTAGGGTAGTGGATGCCTCGACAGGTGAGCC
>JALXCE010000246.1 GCA_026991055.1 Caldifarciminota bacterium
CTTGTGACCTCCAGATAGCAAAAAACCTCACTCCCACACAGGCAAAGCCTGTGGGGAATGATAACAAGGGCCACATCTCCAAACCTGCTCATTTACCCAACAATACTTTACCCAACATCAATCCCCCTGTTTCAGCCCAATCCTACTTGCACACAAAAATTATTACCATTATAATTACAATTATGAAAATTTCAACGAAGTTCAGATACTCATCAAGATTGCTTCTCTACCTCGCCGAGCACGAGGGAATTGTTAGAACCTCAGAATTAGGTGAAAACCTGAAGATATCTCCCCTGTATCTCAGGCCTATAGCCATTGAGCTTGAAAAAAATGGAATAATCAAAAGCTATCGCGGCGCACGGGGTGGCTATGAACTCGCACGCTCTCCTGAAGAAATCACCATGCTTCAGATCGCTCAACTTTATGAAAACCTAAACCTCGTTCCATGCCTTGAAAATCCAGATTATTGCCCCTTTTCAGACAAATGCAAAACAAGAAGACTCTGGATGAAATTGAAAGGGTGTATTGAGGAACTCCTTGAAAACACCACCCTGAAAGACGTGAAAGAAGAGCGAGTTTAAAAATGAGATGTTAAAAACCCTTCACCCGGTGCCCTATGGCTCGAATTAAGGAGGAAATTATGAACAAAGGGCACCATAATACACACACCCATCATCATGCCCATCATAAAGAGGACTTTAAGAAAAGATTCATCATCTCTTCCATACTCACCTTGCCTGTGCTCTTTCTATCAGGCGCGGTTCAATCACTTCTTGGATACAGCACAAATATCCCTTACCAGCTCTACATTTTAATCATCCTATCCACAGTGATTTACGCCTATGGCGGCTACCCTTTCCTAAAAGGCATGGTTGGTGAGATAAAGAAAAGACAGCCCGGGATGATGACCCTTATCGGAACTGCAATAACTGTGGCTTTTTTCTATTCTGTCTATGCCTCACTGTTCACCAATGGCAAAGATTTCTTCTGGGAACTCGCCACTCTTATTGATGTAATGCTTCTTGGGCATTGGATCGAGATGCGAAGCGTACTTGGAGCCTCTCGGGCCCTGGAAGAGCTCGTAAAAATCATGCCTTCAGAAGCCCACCTCGTAAAACCCAGCGGCGAAATTGTCGATATCCCGGTGAAAAACCTGAAAGTCAACGATATTGTTCTTGTCAAACCTGGAGAGAAGATACCTTCAGATGGAACAGTTGCCGAAGGAAATTCAGCCGTAAACGAATCTCTTCTCACCGGCGAGTCAAAACCAGTAAACAAAAAACCAGGTAGCAGGGTAATTGGAGGCTCTATCAACGAAAGCGGTGTGCTCAGGATAAAAATTGAGAGGGTAGGGGATGAAACTTACCTCTCTCAGGTGATCAAAATTGTAAAACTGGCCCAGGAATCCCGCTCAAAAACCCAGGACCTGGCAAACAGAGCCGCAGCGCTCCTGTTTTACGTGGCCATGGTAGCAGGAATAATCACCTTCGGCGTCTGGTCACCCATTAAAAACCCCTCTTTTGCCCTTGAGAGAGCTGTAACCGTACTTGTTATAGCCTGTCCCCATGCCCTTGGGCTGGCCATTCCACTGGTTGTTGCAATTTCCACTGCGATAACCGCAAAAAGTGGAATTCTCATCAGGAACCGCCGTGCCTTCGAAATGGTCCGCAAAATCAACGCAATTGTTTTTGATAAAACAGGGACACTGACAGAAGGAAAGTTTGGTGTCAGTGAAGTCTTCACTACCATGGATGAAAAGGAATTTCTCTCCATAGTCTTTTCCGTAGAAAGAAACTCCGAACATGTTATCGCAAAAAGCATAAGCGAGTACGCTCAAAAACAGGAGGCAAATGCTCTCCAGGTTAAGAACTTTAGGGGAATCTCAGGGAAAGGAGTATATGCTGAGGTAGAGAATAAAAAGGTCTATTTGGGCGGTCCAAATTTGCTAAAGGACTTGAAAATCAAGCCCTCGGGTAAATTTGAAGAATTTTACAGGATAGGGGGAACAGTGGTATCTATTATCGTCAATGGAAAACTCGTTGGGGCCATACGACTCGAAGACCGAATAAGAGAATCTTCCAGAGAAGCAGTAAAAACTCTCAAATTGATGGGGATCAGGGTATTTATGCTTACAGGTGACAATAGGGAAGTTGCACGATGGGTCGCAGAGGAACTTGGTATTGATGAATACTTTGCCGAAGTTTTGCCTCACGAAAAATCTGAAAAAATCAATGAGCTAAAAAGCAGGGGATATACTGTAGCGATGGTGGGAGATGGGATAAACGATGCCCCCGCACTGGTATCTGCTGACGTGGGGATAGCCATAGGTGCGGGAACCGACGTCGCTATCGAAAGTGCGGATATTATTCTTGTGAAAAACAACCCACTTGCCATACCCGATCTCATCAATATCTCCCGAAAAACTTATTCAAAGATGCTGCAAAATCTATGGTGGGCAGCAGGTTACAACATAGTAACCATACCGCTTGCAGCAGGCGTACTTTACTGGGCTGGCGTCCTGGTTAATCCCGCAATCGGAGCGGCCCTGATGTCACTAAGTACAGTCATAGTGGCAATAAACAGTCAAACTTTAAGGAGGAAATCATGAAGAGAAGAGATTTCATCAAACTGGCAGCATTGGGCTCAGCTGCTGCATTAGGAGACTTTGTATTTCCCGGAATTCTCAAAGGAAAATCAGCACGAACCGAGATAAACCCTAACTTCAAACCGGATGTTGAATTAGAACTCCGGGCTATGCAAGACAGAGTTCAAATCTTTAGTGGCCCCTCGACAAAGGTTTGGAGATACTGGGTTAAACCTCTAAAAGGGCCAGAAAATGCCGTCAAAAACCTCTCTGATACCTATCTTGGTCCTATTTTGAGATTGGAGAGGGGGCAGAAGGTGAGGGTCATTTTCCACAACGATATTCCTGATAAAACCATAGTTCACTGGCACGGCCTTCACGTTCCCGAAAAAGACGACGGTCACCCACGTTTTGTCATAAACAAGGGTGAAAAATACGTCTATGAATTTGAGGTCAATAACAGAGCCGGCACATACTGGTTTCACCCGCATCCTCATGGAAGAACAGGTCCTCAGGTTTACTATGGACTTGCAGGCCTATTCATCATCAGCGACGAAGAAGAAAAGAACCTAAATCTACCATCAGGGAAATACGACATACCCATTGTGATACAGGACAGAAGTTTTGAATCCAAAAACCAGCTCCTGTACCTGACAAACAGGATGCAGAAAATGTGGGGATTTCTTGGAGACCAGATTATGGTCAATGGCAGGCCAAACTATACCCTCGAACTGGGAACAGCTACCTACAGGCTCAGACTCCTTAACGGCTCGAACTCCCGAATTTATAAGCTTGCCTGGTCAGATGGAACACTGCTCACCGTGATCGCTACTGACGGAGGTCTATTGGAGAAACCCGTCACCAAAAACTACCTGATGCTTGGGCCGGCAGAAAGAGTTGACCTTTGGCTCGATCTTTCTGGCAGGAAAGTCGGTGACGAATTGGTCTTAAAAAGCCTTCAATTCGAAGGTGCAGGCATGGGAATGATGGACGGAAGAGGTGGCATGATGGGTGGCGGAATGATGAGAGGCAGACGGGGTGGCATGATGGGTAATAGAGGTGGCATGGAAGGTAGACAGGGCGGCATGATGGGCGGTGCAATGGGTGGAGGCATGGTTGGCTCATTTTCGGGCGAAACTGAGTTCGAGATAATGAGAGTAAAAATCACCCACAGGGATGACGCAAGATATACCCTGCCCGAGAGCTTATCAACCATAAAATTTTACAAACCGGAAGATGCCATAAATTATCGCAATCCCCGTACATTTGTTTTTGCCATGATGCACATGCAACCCACCATCAATGGTCGTACTTTCCAGATGACGAAGGTGGTATCAGATGAGGTTGTCAGGCTAAACACCACCGAAATGTGGAAATTTGTCAATTCAAGAACGGGTATAGAGATGCCTCATCCTGTTCATGTGCACGATGTCCAGTTTCAGATAGTAGAGAGAACCCCTTCTGACATCGGGTGGGACTCCATCAAAGACGGATTTGTGGACAATGGATGGAAGGATACCGTTCTTCTAATGCCGGGGATGGAGGCGAAGGTGATAATGAGTTTTAAGGATTACACCGGTCTCTACCTGTACCACTGCCACAATCTTGAGCACGAAGACATGGGAATGATGAGAAACTTTTTGATAAAGGGGTAGAGGAGTGATGGGTGTGGGGCGCGCTTCGCGCGCCCCACACCCATCACTCCCTCAAAACTGTATATTCCTGGGTTTATACAAAACCTAACGACCCACCCCACCCAAAATACACGTTGTTCTATCACTTTTCCGAGATTATAATCATCACAAATCCCAAACCTGAAAGGAGGAATATAAGACATGAAAAAGTATCTTCTACCAGTGGTAGCCATAATATTTTTAGCCTCATGTGCTACATCCCCGCATAA
The DNA here is from genome assembly GCA_026991055.1 of Caldifarciminota bacterium. Classification (GTDB taxonomy): domain Bacteria; phylum Hydrothermota; class Hydrothermia; order B15-G9; family WFZT01; genus WFZT01. The sequence goes on from JALXCE010000246.1 coordinate 4,488, forward strand.
ATCAAGCGTAAAGATTTATATACAGCAAAATAACTACCAGAAAGCTGTAAGAGAAGGTCAACTCTGGGTTAAAGATGAGCCCCAGAATCCAGAGGCCTATCTCTGGCTCGGTAGAGCCTATATTGGTGTTAGAGATTATACTAAGGCCGCCGAAAACTTTGAAAAGGTCTTCAAACTC
>JALXCE010000247.1 GCA_026991055.1 Caldifarciminota bacterium
GCCGTTAGCATCTACGGCTATTGAGTTATAAAGGCCCGCATCTCCCATTGCATCCACGGTATCAATATGCCATATACCTCCAGATTTATAGGCATATCTGAGATCTCCATGGTCCCATTCATAGTAGCTAATGTGAGGATTGCCATCAGCATCCAGAGCAAGTGAGCCAGTAACTCCCGGATCATCCACCGTATCCACAACTTCGATATGCCATGTGCCTTCGGATTTATATGCATACTTCAGTTTTTCGCCACTCCAGCTGTAATAACTGATGTGCGGATTCCCATTAGCATCGAGAGCTATCGAGGAATAATGGCCCGCATTCCCTTCTGTGTCCACAACCTCAATTTGCCAGGTCCCACCTGACATGAATGCATATTTCAAGTCTCCGCCGCAGTAATAACTGATGTGTGGATTCCCTTGGGCATCCACAGCTATTGAGGTGTATTGACTCATAGCCCCTACAGAATCGACAACATCATGTGTCCAGTAACCAGCTAAGAGTAGAGCTGGCAGGAACATGCCGACTATTAGATGTTTGATGGTTTTTTGATAGGATATCACCTAAATACCCTCCTTCCTGACTGGATTGCCAGGGGTTTTGAAAAGTAGTTCTTATCCTGTTCTAATCCCATTGAAAGCTCTTAATTTGAGGTAGGAATAGCTTTCCCCCGTAGATGGGCAGAACAAGGATATCCATTAATAACCATCGTTACCTCCTGAGGTTTAACCCTTGATCCAAACTCCAAGTTACAAGAGAGGAATCGATGTGTGACTTATATCAACTCCCCTTGAAAACCCGATTTTAATATAATGCATGAATTTTTGCAAGTAAACGATATTTGAAATTTTCTCCTTCATTTTAAATCCTCGGTGCAAATGGTAGTAAGTTTCTTAAATACAACTTGGTGTATAAGACCAGCTATTACTTCCGGTGGAATTTTGAATAAATTCATTCGATGTTGAATATTTGAGGGGTGTGGTGTTAAAATTGGTTCAAAAGGAGGTAGAAAGATGCTGACACCTTTCAAAAATGAACCATTTACAGATTTTAGCAAGGAAGAAAACCGTAGAAAGATGCTCGAGGCACTGGAAAAAGTGGGGAGCGAGCTCGGAAAAGAGTATCCTCTTATCATCGATGGCAAGGAAGTCTATACCGAGGAAAAGTTCAAGTCCATCAACCCATCCAACAAGGACGAAGTCGTTGGAGTATTCCAGAAGGCTACTCCCAAGGAAGCTGAAGAGGCTCTACTTGCTGCCAACAGGGCCTTTGAATACTGGAAATTTGTGCCACCTGAGGAACGTGCGATGATTCTCATTCGCGCAGCGGCAATCGCGAAGAAAAGGAAACTTGAACTCGCTGCATGGCAGGTTTATGAGGTGGGAAAGAATTGGGCAGAGGCAGACGCTGATGTGGCAGAGGCTATTGATTACCTCGAATTCTATGCCCGCGAGATGCTTCGCTATGCCCAGCCTCAGCCACTAACCGCAATTCCCACTGAGTTTAACGAATACTTCTACATTCCCCTCGGAACTGTGGTTGTGATTCCACCCTGGAATTTCCCTCTCGCCATTCTGCTTGGAATGACCACCGCAGCTCTCGTTACGGGAAATACAGTTGTCTTAAAACCTGCAAGTGATGCAGCTGCTGTTGGATATCAGTTCGTTAAGCTTATGGAAGAGGCAGGATTGCCAAAGGGTGTGCTCAACTTTGTAACAGGTCCAGGAAGCACGGTGGGTGATTACCTTGTCCAACATCCCAAGACCCGCATGATTGCGTTCACCGGTTCAAAGGATGTGGGGCTGAGGATAAACGAACTTGCTGCCAAAACCCAGCCAGGCCAGATATGGATCAAGAGAGTGATTGCGGAAATGGGTGGAAAGGATGCCATTATTGTAGATGATGAGTATCCCGACCTTGAGGATGCGGCAAATGCTGTTATTGCCTCAGCTTATGGCTTCCAGGGGCAGAAGTGCTCTGCGCTCTCAAGGTTGATCCTTGTCGAAAGCATTTACGACAAATTCATTGAAATGGTGGTCGAAAAGGCAAAGAAAATTGAAATCGGGCCAGCGAAAGACAACTACTTTATGGGACCTGTGATCAATCAGACAGCTGAAATGAAGATTCTGACCTACATTGACATCGGAAAAGAGGAGGCCAAGCTCATTCTTGGAGGGGAGAAGGCACCGGGTAACGGTTTCTACATCAAGCCAACTATTTTCAAAGATGTTCCACCTGATGCAAGGATTGCACAGGAAGAAATTTTTGGGCCCGTGCTTTCCATCATAAAAGCAAAGGATTTTGACCACGCTCTGGAGATTGCCAATAGTACTGTTTATGGTCTTACGGGCTCTGTTTTCACGCTAAACAGGGACAAGATACATAAAGCGAAGAAACTGTTCCACGTGGGTAATCTATACATTAACCGTAAATGTACCGGTGCCCTTGTGGATGTCCATCCGTTTGGTGGATTCAACATGTCAGGAACAGATTCCAAGGCTGGTGGAAGGGATTACCTGCTCTTATTCATGCAGGCAAAGAGTGTATCGGAGAAGTTTGCATAGGGATAGGAAATTATTGATTTATTGGTGGTGGGGGCGCCGAAGGCGCCCCCACCACCCTATTTTTTTACTAACTGACCGGCTAATTGACCATACACAAGAGAAGTTAGTACCCCTCACAAAATTTACCCTCAAGCAAGAGAATTTTTAGACGTATTCCCTCACCCCAGCCCTCTCCCACTTCGTGGGAGAGGGAGATGGATGGATTTTGAACGAAAGGATTTTAAATGTGACCCCTCACCTTAATCCTGCCTCCGCAACTATTTATGCGGGGAGAAGAAGTTTTTGCGTGTGGAAATTAAATTTTCACCAGTGCGCAATATGCTTTTGCACATCCATTCCTATACTCAGGAGCTTCGTCTCTATTAAATTTTTCAGACGTTGCAGGCTGATGTTCCCCTCCTTCCTCGAGGAAGGAGGGGTTAGGGCTGACATCACCCATGTTTTTGCTTTTCATGTATATTTATACAGTGCAATCTGGGTGGGAAATTTGATTTTGCGCATAAAATCGGCGATTTTATTAGAAAGACATATTCGTTTATACTGCATAAAGAGAATGTTCAAATATTGAGCGTAGTACACCTTTTTGAAGACGTGGCAAGGGATCAGGTGTTATTATTCAGAAATTCGTGGGTGACGTCAGGGGGTTAGGGGAGAATGGTGAAATTTAAGAATTAAGAAAATTTTATTGTGGCCCCTCACCTTCATCCTCTCCCCGCAACTTCAAAAAACTTCCCTCCCCTGCTTGCGAAGCAAGTGGGGGAGGATGAGGGAGAGGGCTTTCCGCTTGAGATTAAAAAATCGAGATGTAAGCTCCTGAGAATCAGGAGCTTTTGAATTTTTACCGCAATTCAAGACTTTACCACTACCCCAAATTCTATCCAGATTTTGCCGACATTTACCCACCGCTGATTTTGTTAACACTTTTGTAATTCCTCTTTTGTAAAATTGGAGCATCAATTAAAAAGGAGGTACAAAAATGAAGAAACTGTCGGTAGCAGGGATGCTACTTGCCGCAAGTCTCTGGGGGATTACGATCCATCCTCCAACAGAAAGAACAATGCGTTCGATCACTGTAACATGGGAACCTTCCAGCGATTCAAGTTTTGGCTCCTACGTCCTATACAGATACATTTCAGATTCTCTCTCAGGTACTCAGATTGCAAATATCACAGATATAACTGATACGACTTTCACCGATACCCTGCTTCATATAGGTTCGAAATACTATTACAGACTTTTTGTACTCAATACCGCGGACAGCGTTATTGATTCATCCTCATTTGTTCATGCCTGGACACTTCCGAATACTTATCCCTTTTCAAACGCAGTTACACCGGATGATTATCACTTTAGAGAGGCCCCTGATTGCTCATGGGGTGTTGTTACAGACCAGTATCATTCCGCTCCTTACAGTTTCAACGACTCACCGGGGCAGCATTTTGCCCCAAATTCCGACAATTCACTATACCTCCTGGTTGACCTTCAGGGGGCGCACATGCCTGTTTTATCCTTCTGGGAAAGGCATCAGATGGATAACCACAGGAATGGTGATCATGCCTATGTTCAGGTTTCAACTGACTATGGACTTACATGGCAAACTCTATACTCGATTCAGGGATATAGCGAATGGCATAATGTAAAGATTGACCTCTCCCAGCTGCGCGGGGCAGTGGTTCTTATAAGATTCAGGATGAAAGCCAACAGTGATGCAACAACTGGTGACGGCTGGTGGATTGATGATATTTCTATAAATGAAACGGATGTGGCTTCACCTTCTACTCCATTTTACGATAATGTAGAGGATTCCAGCATAAGAGCATACTGGATTTCATCCTCATGGTTGCCCACCCAAACAGGCCTAAATGGCTCAAAAGCGTGGGACGCAAGGCCATACAGTGAGCTTGACTTTGGTGGAGATTACAATCTAACTATGGGAAATGTCATAGATTTCAGCACTCTGGCACATCCGCAGATTCAGTTTTACATGAAAAAATCCTTATACGGGTACCTATATGTCGAGGCATCAGAAGACAGTGGACACACATGGCAAAGAGAGAGAACTTTTGATTTAAATACGAGGTATTC
>JALXCE010000248.1 GCA_026991055.1 Caldifarciminota bacterium
GGTTTAAATGGCTACATCTCAACTGATGGAGGAAATTCATGGAACGATTTCACCAATTCCATTCATGTTGACCACCATGACCTGTGGATTGACCCATCGGATATTAACCATCTGGTTATAGGCAATGATGGGGGTGCCTATATTACGACCAACGGTGGTGCGAGCTGGAGGAAGTGTGAAAATTTGCCAATTACACAGTTTTACGATGTAGCAGGAGATGCGAATATGCCCCAAAGGGTTTATGGTGGCACACAGGACAATGGGACTATCAGAACTCCGGACGGAGGTGTGGATGACTGGGAGGAAATCCTGGGAGGAGATGGATTCCATGTGATTGTGGACTATACCAATTCCAACATTATCTATGCTGAATGGCAATACGGGAATCTTTATAAATCAACAGACGGGGGATACTCTTTCAACTACGCCACGTACGGGATTTCATACTATGATAGAAGGAACTGGGATACCCCTGTCACTATGGATCCGTCAAATCACAACGTCCTTTACTATGGAACTTACAGGGTTTACAGGACAACCAATGGAGCTGGTCGCTGGTATCCCATCAGTGGCGATCTCACAAATGGACCGGGGAGTGGGAACTTAAATTTTGGCACAATTACGGTGATTGAGGTTGCCCCTTCTGATTCGAATTATATTTACGTGGGGACAGATGATGGTAATGTCTGGATGACGGACGACTATGGCTCTACATGGCAGCATATCTCCGACTCACTCCCTGACAGGTATATTACGGACATTGCCGTTGCTGATGATGATCCGCAGCATGTCTATATCTCGCTTTCGGGCTATGATATTGTTGAGCACACACCCCATATTTTCAAGTCCACAGATACTGGCACCACATGGACGGACATATCAGGGAATCTGCCCAATGCCCCGGTAAACGCCATCGAAATCTACCGCGGGATAGTTATTGTGGGTACCGATTTTGGAGTTTACTACAGGCAAAATGGTGAGTGGATCATGCTCGGTGATGGCCTTCCACCCTCTGTCATAATGGACCTCAAGCTGAATGGGGACTTGCTGATAGCGGGAACCCACGGACGCTCGGCTTATGTCGTTGATCTCTCCCCACTTGACGTGGCGCAAAATAGCCTTCCTTCAGAAAATCCTCAAATTGGAATGCTCATAACGAGCAACTTCCTGAGCATTAGACATCCTGAAAATGTGAAAAAGGTGGAAATCTTTGACACCCGCGGGAGACTCGTTATAAACACACGGAAAATAGCTGATAAAATATACCTTGGTGCCCTACCACAAGGAACCTATTTCGCCAGATTTTACCTGAAATCAGGAAAAGTACAGAGAGTGAAATTTGTGAAAATTCAGTGATCGCAGAGTTCACGCGCCATACATCGCTTTTGTGGTAAACTTTATAAAGGGCCGGGGACGAAACTTTACGTAAACTAAAAATAGACTTGCTCGAGAGTTTACATCTTGATTTTTTAAGATTTTAAGCGGTATGTCCCTCCCACACCCTCGTGTGGAGGGTGTTTTTGTGATTATTTTTAACAATCACTTCGAGAGTAGAATGGAACTATGCCTGATAAACTCTCCTTAAAATGCTTCATAAAAATTGCTCCTTGGTTTACGAGAGAAATTACCCGCCCTCAAAAAAAGCAATTTTCCACAAAAACTCCTCTCCCCGCATAAATTTGCTTGCGGGGAAAGGATTAAAAGAGGGAATTTTACATAACTTTGGGTTCCGAATCTTACTGAGGCTGAAGTCAGCCGTATGGGGACAGTTCCAGCAAGACCCCTGATTTCCAGGTCTTACAAAAATTATAGCCAGCCCACTACACTTTTCCCTTTTTAGGCACAAGGACTACCGGGATTTCCGCGTGTTCGGCCACATCCCGTGACACACTGCCGAGTAGCAGAGCTTTTAAAATGCTTCTCCCACTTGTTCCCATTATGATCATCGTTACCTTCTCAAACTCTGCAAATTCGAGAATTTTTTTCACCGGGTCTCCCTTTAAAACATGTCCCTCTGCCTTTATCCCTTCACTCCTGAATTTCTCAGCGACTTCCTCAACGAGCATGTAATTTTTCTCTATTTCCTCAGGCTCACCCTCTTCTACAACATGCACAACGTGGACTTCTTGTGTCATTCCTTTTATTTTCATTAAAAAACCCAATGCCTTTTGAGCTGGCTCTGACCAATCCGTGGCAAGCATCACCTTCCTCCCAAAATCCCAGGATTCTTTCATGCATTTTAGATATTTCATGAGCATTACTGGCCACGAAGAGTACTGGAGCAATTCTTCTGTATCACTCCCCACAAATTTCTCGACGATGTCTTCTTTACTTCTGCCGGCAACAATCATGTCCACATCTTCGGTCTCGGCAACTTCAAAAATTTTGGGCACCGGTTTTCCAAGCTCAACATGCCATTTAGCCCTTATGCCAGATTTTTCAAGCTCGCCAGCCCATTCGGAAAACCTGGCCTCAGCCTCACTTTTCCGCTTCTCAAATTCCTCTTTGGAAAATCCCCCATAGGGCACGTATCCTACTTCCTCAATGGGGACAACGTGGAGCATGATAATTTCCTCGAGCCCTGCCTTTTTGAATTCACGGAGGCACAGAAGGGCCTCTTTTGCGAGATTACGGAATTTTGTGGTAAAAAGAATCCTTTTAAGCGACATCTAAGCCTCCTTTTAGTGATAAAAGACGATGGTTACCAGTATAAAGACCGGGAGCAAGAATACAAACGAGTATTTCAGCATATAGCCGAAAAAGCTTGGCATTGGCGTGTTCATTTCTTCTGCAATGGAACGCACCATGAAGTTCGGGGCATTTCCTATATAGGTCATAGAGCCGAAAAACACTGCTCCTGCAGAGATTGCCTCGAGATAGCTTCCGTGCTCGGCAATGAGATGAGCAATGGCAACTCCTTCTGGGACTCCCGGGTAAAATCTTCCTGTGGCGGTGCTCAAAAATGTGAGGTAAGTGGGGGCGTTATCGAGAAATGAGGAGAGCGAGCCTGTTACCCAAAAAAAGTGCGCAGGGCCCTTTACAAATTTAATAATAGGTGCCGCTGCCCCAAGCTCTCCGGCCCTTAAAATCGCCAGCACCGGAATCATGGTCATAAATATCCCGGCAAAGAGATAGGCAACCTCTTTAATGGGCTCCCACGTAAATTCATTCTCGTCTCTCACAATCTTAGGCGTTACGAGTATAGAAATTAAGCCAAGAGTTATCAGGATTATGTCTCTTAATAAATCCTGAATGGCCACCGGGATACCGAGAATCTTTACCTCACCGAGATTGAGAATACCACTTAAAAGAACGGCTATCACCACTCCAAGAAGCAGGAAAAGGTTGTACCATCCTTCGAGGGTCAGGGGAACTTTAACACCCTTCGGGACCTCAATTTTTTCTTTCCTGTAGTAATAAGAATCGAGGAGGTAGTAAATCACCATTAGTGTTCCGGCAGCAAGCAAAAATTGTGGGAAAATTTTAAATGTCCAGAAGAACGGAACTCCGTGGAGGAAGCCGAGGAATAGCGGGGGATCACCAAGTGGAGTGAGGGAACCTCCGATATTTGCCACTAAAAAGATGAAGAAGCAGACCATGAATGCTCGATTTTTCCTCCCACGGTTGGCCCTGAGAAACGGCCTTATCATGAGCATAGCGGCACCAGTAGTTCCCATCCAGGACGCGAGGATAGTCCCGATAATAAGCATAATCACGTTATTCAATGGAGTCCCGATGATTGTGCCCTTAAGAAAAATTCCACCGGCAACAGTGAAAAGTGACCAGAGAAGGATGATGAACGGGATGTAATCTGTTATGTAGATATGAAGTATCTCATGAAGGGCCTCGTGCTTGTAAAAAATTAGGAATGGAATCGCAAGTACAAGTGCCCAGAAAAGGGCAACCTTGGGGTAGTGATGATGCCAGAATTCAGGGGCAAGTAGTGGGAAAAGCGCTATGGAAAGGAGAATTCCGAGGAAAGGTAACCCACTCCACAGGGGTAGCTCTTCTCCAATGTAGTGGTGAGTGGTCTCAGTTTCGACAACCTGATGCAACTCCGCTCCTTTCTGAGGAGCCTGTGCGGCAAGCAGTGGCGCCTGAAGTAAAAGGAAAAGAATCACAAATTTCTTCATCTCTCACATCCTTTAATTTTCGAATCATAATTCTAAAGGCAAAGTTGCAAAATTGAAAAGGACCTGTAATTCTTGATTACACCAGGAAGGCTAAGTGGTAGAGGTTTTCGTTTTAATTATCATTTTCTGCTTGCTCTGCTTGTGTATCCGGGAAGAAAAGGCCGCACCGGGGATCACTATTCCACAGACACAGCTTGTGAAAGGTTTAAACCCTATAAACGATAAAAGGGGGGACTCCACATTTAACGAAGCTAATATTCACTGATATTTTAGACAATCTTATTTTACATCTGCTCAATTTGGGCACTTGCGATAGATTCTTGCTGTATTTTCTTTTCAAGTTCTGATGTAAAAACAGTGGCGCACGTGAAAAATTATTGAATATCAATGCTTTTTCTCATCTTTGACACGAAAGGAGGATTTTTAAAAAAGATTTTTTGAAATAAAGCGCATTTCATTCAACTTACCACTTCTTTATGTAGTGTTACGTTATTGATAGTAGATTCTTGACATTA
>JALXCE010000249.1 GCA_026991055.1 Caldifarciminota bacterium
CATCTTGAGGATGCAGTAGGTGAGTCAATAAAGGAGATACGAGGTAATGGGAATCTGAAGCGAGCATTTTTTGCCCATGCTGGGCTGGAGCTGTGATGTGTCACTTTTTCTTAGCAAAGGTCAATAAAAGGGCCTATGATCGCTTTGGCTATACGTGGCGGAAAGAAACGTGGGGGAAGCTGGGAATTTCAAGGACAACTTTTTATCGCAAAAGGCTGCTTTAAAAGGAATTTTCAGGTTAGCATAATCCAAAATCTGGGATTCGCGCTGAGATATTAAACCACATCTTTGTACAAATTAAGTGATATTTTACCAGGGCCTTACCTCAAATTCATTTCCAAAACTCTTTTTCACCCGATTATGCTCAAAAAATCCAGGAATTTCAGGTGATTTAGAGGAATTCCCCCTCCCTGCCTCCCCCACGCACTTTGTGCGTGGGGGAGGCAGGTGGGAGAAAACATTGCAAATATGCTCACTATATAGTCACGCTTGGATAATCAAAACCATAATTTGACTATTACTTAAAAAGAGGTGGGGATTAAATGGCATCCGTAGATAAGGGCTCAGGTGTAAAATCTCATATGGTAACCTACTCTATCTGTCAAAAATTCCGTGCAAAAACCAAGCTATTATAATAAAAGCCATGGAGAGGTGGATTTTAAGTGAGAAAATAGATAAAGTGCTCTTTCGGTTGGCGGTGCCGGCGGTGATTACGAATTTTTCGGAATTGCTTCTGCACCTTGGTGATACATTCTGGGTGAGTTTTTTAGGAGATACATCTGTTGCAGCCCTTGGCACCGCAAGTTACATCATCTGGATCATTTTCTCACTCCTTGATATTGTTGAGAGCTCCACCATTTCCCTCGTCTCCCATGAAGTGGGAGCCGGTAAAATTTCCAGTGCTAATAAGATTTTTACGAGACTCCTATCCTTTTTCATGGTCTTTTTCGTATCACTCATAATTCCCGGCATACTGCTATCAAAAATAGGGCTTGAGGCAACAGGAGTTGAGAAATCCGTTTTTGAGGGGGCATTCACCTATGTTTTTATAACATTTTTATTTCTCCCTGTCATGCTCCTCTTCTATGTACTTGAGGCGGCAACTCAGGCCTTTGGGGATACCAGATCCCCCATGGAGGCAACTTTTATCGTTGTCACCCTCAACCTACTCATAGATCCCATACTGGTTTTACATTTCAAAATGGGACTTGCGGGGCTTGCAATTGCCTCTGGTATTTCACGCATTGTCGGAATCTTTTACATCTATCGTAAGTTCGTGAAGACCGCTGGATTTAGCTCAAAATCTCACAAATTTCCCGACTTTGATTTCCGTCTTGGCGTTAGAGCCTTCAGTATCGGCTTTCCTGTGAGTCTTGGCGGGATCAGCTTCAGCCTTATCTATTTCTACATCGTCAGGATTGTGGCTCGATTTGGAACCCCTGCTGTGGCAGCAATGGCTGTGGGTAACAGAATTGAAGGTATAACCTACCTTTTTGGAGTTGGATATTACACTGCTGTGGCAGCGGTCGTGGGACAGAGCATTGGGGCACAGAAACCAGAGAGGGCTAAAAGGGCATTAAATCGGGCACTTATTCATAGCGGTTTATTTGGATTAATCATGGGAGTTCTGTTTTTCTTCTTTCCTGACATCTTCGGCAGACCTTTCCTTCACGAGCCTCAATCACTTTCAATTTTTAAAAGCTATCTGAGGATCAACGCTTTCAACCAGATTGCCATGATATACCACGTGGTGCTTGAGGGAGCATTTGTGGGTGTGGGATATACGCTACCAAACTTTGTAGTTCCAATCCCCTTCTGGTTTCTCCGGATTCCCCTTTCCATTTATCTTGCCTTTAAAGCTGGAATGGGAGTTAATGGGGTCTGGCTGTCAATGCTGATAACCCAAACTATTTCTTCTGCCCTGTTATACGTGTGGTGGCGAATTCTTGTGAATCACCATAAAGCTCTGAGACAGGTAAAATCTCCTGAGGCACACCTTTGAAATATCTGGATTCGAGTTTGAATTTGCTAAGATCTGTAACGATAAGAAGATTCATCCTATCGAGATTGTAGAATTCCCGAATAACCCGATTTACATCCTCAACTGTTAAATTTTTTATCTCCTCAAGGTCTTTCAAAAAGTAGTTGGGGTCGAGCCCGAAGAGCACGCTATGAAGCCTCGTTGCTATCACACTTGTGTAGGAGAGGAGTTTACGCGGTAAACTGCCTTCGTAGTACTGTTTGGCCTCTTTTAGCTCTTTCTCTGTGATTCCGTTTCTGATAAACTCCTCAAGGACTTCCATTGTCCTGTCAATTGCGGCATTTGTCGTCTCTACGCTGGTCTCAAAATTAATGGAAAAGCGTCCGGGAATAATAACATTTTCAAAGGGATATCCGGGGTCAATAAGCGCATTGATACTATAGGAAAATCCACTTTTGCTTCTCACTTCTACCAGCAGACGGGAGGAGAATCCTGCTTCACCAAGGATATAATTGGCCACGCGGAGCGCGTTGAAATCAGGGGACTTTCGATCAACTCCCACATAGCCCATTCTGATAACACTCTGGCTAACTGGCATGTCCACAAGGGTTACCTGAGAACCCTCATGCGGAGTAAAAGGTGGTATCTCTTCTTTTTTAGCCCTTTTAGTTTTCCACTCCCCGAAAAATTTATTTAAGAAATCGACATCATCAAAATCAGAAACAACAACGAGCAAACTATTATCAGTGGTATAACAATTTTTGTAGAATTTTCTCACATCCCGTGGTGCTATTTTCTTGACGGTCTCGATCTTCCCATCCACATCGTGACCCACAGGATGCCCATTGAATAATTTTTGATGAAAAACATATTCAGCTACCTTTGCAGGCTCGCTGAAATCCATGAGAAATCCGTTTATGGTGAGTATTTTTTCTCTTTCTAAATCCGAGGGTCTCAAAGCCGGCTCAAAGAGGATTCTCTTCAAAATCTCCAGTGCCCGATCCGGGTCAGCCGAGAGGGATTTGAAAGAAACGCTTGAATAGGAATATGATGTGTTTGTGGAAACGAGGGCCCCTTCCATTTCCAGCGCCTTTGCAACCTCAATTTCATTCAACCCTGGGGGCCCATCTTCCAGCAGGTCCGTTGTTATTGAGGCAAGTCCGAGGAGCTCTGGGGGGTCATAGGCTGCACCACACCTTGTGACGAAATTCATCTGAAGTATAGGCAGGTCCTTTTTCCTGACCCCATAGACCTTCAATCCGTTATTAAGTGTAATCTCATAGGTATCCAGTCTCATTTCTTTCTAAGCCTCACAACTGTCAAATTATCGTCATTAAGATACTTTCGGGCCACTTTCCTTACATCCTCGCGAGAAACCTGCAAAAGTTTTTCTGGATATCTATTAATGTAATCCGGCGTGGCGAGAATAGCGTACTCTCCGAGCATAAAGGACATATCAAGGGTGGTTTCCTGTTTATAGACAAAATTGGCAAGAACCTTTTTCCTGGATTTTTCTAATTCTTCTTCACTCACACCTTCGTTTTTGATCCTCTCGATCTCGTCCTTAAGGACAGCCTCTCCCCTCTCAACTCTGACATTCTCATTCCAGTGAATATGGAATATCAGCAACCCGGGGTCTTTCAGGCTCAATAGAGTTACATCTACACTGGAGGCCAATTTTTTCTTATAAACCAGTTTTTCATAAAGCCGCGATGACCTTCCACCACCTAAGACATCATTGAGAATGGAAAGGGCCGGTGTATCCTCATGTTTAAATTCCGGTACGTGGTAGGAGAAGGTTGAAATATTGATAAGACCTTTTTTATCAAAGATTTCTCGAATTTTGATGCCCTCCTGAGGTGGCTCCTCGGTAATGTCGTGTTTGAGGGTCCCACGGTTTTGAATATCACCGAAATACTTGTCGGCAAGCCGGAAAACTTCCTCTGTTTTGACATCACCTCCCACAAGCAAAAATGCATTTCGGGGACTATAATGGGATTCGTAGTATCCTCTTACCTTTTCAAGTGTCATATTCTCAAGGTCACTTGCAAAGCCAATAACTGGAATCCTGTATGGATGTGCCTCATAAGCGGTGAGGAAAATCTCTTCAAAAAGCTTGCCTTCGGGATAATTTTCTACAGTTAATTTTCTCTCCTCTTTCACCACGTTGAGTTCTTTATCAAATTCCCGGAATGTCAGGTTTTGCATTCTGTCGGCTTCCATTTCTAAAAGAAGTTCTAACTTTGAAGATGGGACGAGAGAGAAATAAACCGTCTCGTCTTTCCATGTCATAGCGTTGTCGTAACCTCCAAAGCTCTGGACGATTGCCGAAAACTCCTCGGGGCCGTATTTTTTGGTTCCTTTAAACATCATGTGTTCCAGCAAATGGGAGATGCCGGAAATCCCCGGGTATTCGTACCTTGAGCCTACTCTGTACCAGACCTGAATTGACACAACTGGCACACGGTGGTCCTCGAAGGTAAGGACTTCGAGCCCGTTCTCCAGACGGGTGCGCTCAAATCTAATCTTTAGTTTCTTCAGTATCTCAGAGGAAATAGCCATGAGAGGTTTTAGGATAACAGTGTTGGCGAAGTGTGTCAAGCAAGGGTTCTTGTCTTGAATTTTTTATTTTTCGAGCGGAAGACCCCCTCCCTGAATTCCTCCCCCGCGCTTTGCGCGGGGGAGGGAGAATTTGTTCGCAAGATATGAAAAGTAAACTTTTTGCTGATGCTAAATGCTTCCTATAATAAGCTTTCGCTTTTACTACCATGCTGAGGCTATGGATGAAGTGGCCCTGACTGGTTTCATTAAAACTTCCTCTCCCCGCATAAATTCTTCGCGGGGAGAGGATCGAGGTGAGGGGTAACATTTATTTTAAAACCTAAGGGCAAATACCTCTTCACGTATGAAGCCCCGAAACTGCTAAATCCAACCTTTCTGCCCTCACCTAACAACATCTTATCCTGTAAAGGCAAGGAATACTTCAGTGCTAAAAGTAATGATTCACGGCAATACTTCATTCAATTATCTCGACTCTGAGCCTGTTCGAAAAAATCTCAAATTCTTTGAATTTTGAGGAAAAATTTACCCCCACCTTATTTTCCTCCCCCCCACGCACAAAGTGCGTGGGGGGAGGAGAGGAGGTGGGAATTTTTGAACAAGCTGTCCGACTCTTGAAAAGTTTGTCATTTGCATTATCATTAAAGATAGAAATGAAAGTTTTGTTTGTCTATCCAGAATATCCGGTAACTTTCTGGAGCTTTAAATACTCGCTTAAATTCATCTCGAAAAAGGCGTCCCTGCCCCCTCTGGGGCTCATAACTGTAGCCGCAATGACGCCTGGTTCCTGGGAAAAGAAACTTGTTGACCTGAATGCAGAAAAGCTCGATGAGCGCATTCTGAAAGATTATGATTTCTGCTTCATCAGTGCTATGGCCGTCCAGAGAAAGTCGGCAAGAGAAGTTATTTCCCTCTGTAAAAAACATGGTGTGAAAATTGTTGCTGGTGGTCCCCTCTTTACAACTGAACCCGAAAAATTTGACGATGTGGATTATCTTGTCCTCAATGAGGCTGAAATAACCCTGAAAGAGTTTCTCCACGATCTCGAACATGGAAAGCCCAAACACATCTATGCAACCACAGAGTGGGCCGACATAAAGACCACTCCCCCACCCCAATGGGATCTTTTAAACAAAAAGTATTATGCCTCCATGAGTCTGCAGTTTTCCCGTGGATGCCCGTTTAACTGCGAATTCTGCGATATTCCATTCCTCTATGGGAGGATGCCGAGAACCAAGACTGCGGAGCAGATGGTGAGAGAGCTTGAATCACTCTACCAATGGGGATGGAGAGGCGATTTGTTCTTTGTTGATGACAACTTCATTGGCAACAAAAGGGTCCTCAAAAAGGAAGTACTTCCCGCCATGGTAGAATGGATGAAGAAGAGAAATTACCCCTTCAGCATTATCACAGAAGCATCACTAAACCTTGTTGACGACGAAGAATTGATGGATCTGATGATAAATGCAGGCTTCAACCGGGTATTTGTGGGAATTGAAACGCCAAATGAGGACAGCTTAAAGGAGGCAAACAAATTTGCCAATCTCAGGAGGAATTTACTGGAATCAGTGAGAATTCTTCACGAACATGGATTTATCGTGCACAGTGGGTTCATCCTTGGATTTGATAGCGACAAACCCTCCATTTTTGATCTCATGATAAGGTTTATCCAGAACTCTGCTATTACTGTCGCAATGGTTGGCCTTTTGAATGCTCCACGTGGCTCAAAGCTCTATGAAAAGTTAAAACTTCAGAAAAGACTGCTTGGCGACATAACTGGAGACAACACAGATTTCTCGACAAATATTATCCCGAAAATGGGCCTCGATACATTGGTCGCCGGATACAAAAAGGTGGTCTCCACCATCTATTCACCTGCAGAATACTACAAACGAGTCAAAAAATTCCTCACCGAATACAAGCTGCCAAGGCGGGAACTTGTGGACGTCAACTGGACAAACATCAAGGCATTCTTAAAATCTCTCTTTGTACTTGGAATCAAAGACCGAGGAAGAAAGTATTACTGGAAACTTTTACTCTGGACAATTTTCAAAAAGCCCAAATACTTCCCCATCACGGTCACACTTTACATCTACGGTTATCACTTTAGAAGGATATTTATTGATGATCCAAAAAAGTTAGCTCCTTCCCATTAATTCCTTTAGCTTGTTTTTAACCTCCTCCACGTGACCTTTAACTTTCACATTTCTCCAGATATATCTGATCTTCCCATCAGGATCAATTATGAATGTGCTCCTCTCTGTACCAAAATATTCCCTGCCGTACCTCTTCTTGAGCTTCCATGCACCGTAGGCCTCAATAACCCTGTGTTCAGGGTCACTCAGAAGCGTAATCTTGAGATTATGTTTCTCCCTGAAATTTTTATGACTTTTTACTGAATCCTTACTGACGCCCAAAACCACTGCATCAAGAGCCTCGAAATCCTTAAGATTTTCGGTAAAATCAATGGCCTCCCGCGTGCACCCACTGGTATTGTCTTTCGGGTAGAAATAGAGCACCACCCACTTTCCTCGAAAATCCTTAAGGCAAACTTCTTTACCATCCTGATCCGGCAAACAGAATTCAGGTGCAACATCTCCTATTTCTGGCATCTTTTAACCTCCTTTTTCCGATTATTGTAATTTTCCACACGGAAATTTTAAAGCACTTATTCAGAAATAAAAATGACCACCGCGTAAAAAATTAGTTTTAATGCGGCATTCCAGGTGACGGGCTTTATATGCGCGTAGAGACTTGCCTTAGCCCCGTCGTTTCAGTATGATTATTTTGAAGTGGATGAAAAAATGAAGCAGATGGTGCTAAAATCCATAGAGAAAACCCAGAAGGGGTGGAAGAAGGGGACCCAGGTAAAGTTAAAGCAGGAGTATCCTGAGCTTTATAAAGAGCTTGTGTTTCTTGAGGAGCAGATAAACTCCAAGATGATTGAAGGGGCCAGGGAAGATGAAATAAAATTACTCATTGAGCGTTGGGAGAAGCTGGTGGAGGAGATTAAGAGGAAATTAAATGGTTGATGCTGCATTTGTTAACGAGCTTATATCCACAATGGTTGAGAAAAGGGCCTACGAAGGTATATTTGCCGCCGGGGCCAGGCCCATTTTAAGAACAGAAAACGGGGCAATTGGGTTTAAAGAGGCGAGACTCACTCCCGATGATGTGATTCAACTCCTTGTTCTTTTGCGGCAGAAATCCAAATTTGCAAACAATCCTCTTGAAGAATCTGGAATTTTCTCCTTTGGTATCAAAAATCTTGGTCGTTTTACTGTGGAGTATCTCCAGCAAAGAGGTTCAATTGTCGTCTCACTACGCCGTATGCGGGAGAAAGTTTTCGATATCAAGCAGGCCGTGACATCACGCGAACTCCTCCCCATGCTCTTTCACCTCATAGATCAGGGAACCGGACTCTTCATTATTAGCGGGAAGAATCAGGTTCTAAACGTATCGGTGGCGGCCTCCATAATCTCATACATCACACAAAAAAAGTTGAATGTGGTTTACACGGTCGAAAAGCCACAAACCCACCTTTTGAGACACAATAACGGCGTGGTGATCCAGAGAGAGGTTGGAACTGATGTAATGAGCTTTGACGAGGCTATAAAACAGGCACTGAGTATGAACGTGGATATACTCTATTTAAATGACGTGCCCGGCGAAGAGACCTTGAGCGGTATCTTCAGGGCAGTTGAACGGGGAATCCTCGTTATTGCCGCGTTTCCCTCTGCTGGGATTCCCTACTCCTTCTTATACCTCGAAAATATCGCTATAAGCCCAATAACAGTCAGAGAGCTCACTGCAAGTTCTCTCCAGATGGTAATCAGTCCACTGAGTTTTGACCATAGGGCAAACGTTTTGCATGCCAGCTGGCTTTTCAAAAAGGAAGAAGTATCCAACATGATACGGCTGGGAAATTATTTTGAGCTCGAAAGGTTTATAAAAAAGAGCTAATTCAATTCGGCTCGATTTTAAGGACTTTTATCCAGGCGAAAAGGATTCTGAATTGTAGACCATACCTCAGTTCTGTAAGCCCTATAATATCCGACCCAAAACCTCGAATAGAAAAATCTGGAAGGAATTAGCGCTTCATACGAAAAGACAAATCGACTTGAGATGGACCGAGTCATTTCTCATCAAACATCCCTGAGACTTTACCGAGAAGAGGTTACCGAGGATAAATGTATCAAAAACATTCTAACTTCCTGGAAATAAAGTTCTTCGCCCAGCTATGGGGAAACAACGCCAAGATAGGTTTACTTCTTGACCTTTCTCTTGCGGGCAGATGGTATTCCAAGAAAACTCCTTTTTTCTGATATGCTCCGTCTCGAAATGTTTATCCCCTCTTCCTTGAGAATTCTGGCAATGTCCTCATCCCTTAAGGGGTGCTCCTTGTCTTCACTTTCTATCAATTCTTTTATCCTCTTCAAAAGATAATCACTGGAAACGTTGTTGTTTTCCCCTTTTATCTTGAGAGACCTGGAGAAGAAAAATTTTAGCTCGAAAATGCCGACAGGGGTATCCGCGTATTTCTTATTAACGATTCTGTTGAGTGTGGATGGCGGTATTCCCAGCTCCTCAGCCGCCTGTAGCTGAGTGATGGGATTTAAATATTTGGTCTTCCCCATGAGGAAATCTTTCTGATGTTGGGCAATAAACTCGGCAATCCTCAGGATATAGGCTTTCCTTTTTTGGAGCCCCTCAAGGAACTCGAGAGCCCTCTTATACCTTTCCTGAATAAACCTTTTTGCCTCATCAGGAATGCCCGGGTCATCAAGCATTTTAAGATACTTCGAATTTAACGTTACCTTTGGAATCCCCGACTCTACAAGTTCAACCACAAGCCTTCCTTCGACAATTTTTATAATCACCTCCGGATAAACGTAAGAGGGTCGGGTTCTATCATACTTATTCACCGGATAGGGATAAAGCTGTTTTAGAATCTCCTTCGCGCGCTCCTTCTCCTCATCTGGTAAATTATTGATAAGTTTCTGAACATGGTAGCTGTTAAGTTTATCCCAATAGTCACTCACAACCTGGTAAAGAATAGAATCATTACAGCCAAGAAAATCTAACTGCGCGAGATAAACTTCCCGGATATCTCTTGCGGCAACACCAGGGGGATCAAACCTCATGAGCTCACGCCTTACCTCTTCGACAACTTCGACAGGCACACCCAATTCATTTGCAATGTCCTCGACTGGATCCCTCAGCATTCCGTTACCGTCAAGTCTGTCAAATAGTTCGCGCGCAATTTTTCCTTCTATGGTGTTTTCAGGGAATGTGACCGCCAGCTGGGCTTCTATTCTCTGCCAGAAATTAATACCCTCGGTCATCCACCTGGCGTCAACTTCCTGCTCCTCTTCCTCATCTGGAGCTATCGGTATTTTAGGGTCACCGGAGAGTTCACTGTAGGAAGATGTGAGCTCGCGTTTCTCAAGCCTGTTCCGCATGCGGTCCATCACGTTGACGTCCTCTTTCAAAAGTGGATTCTGCTCAAGCTCCTCAAGAATCATTTCGTTAAGCTCAAGAAGGGGGGTCTGAATTAAACGGATCTCTGTTCGCAGGATGGGGAACATATTCTGCTTGAGTTTCATCTGCTGTTTCTGGCTGAAACCCTTCATAGCCTGAACCTCTCGCCCAGATAAAACTTCCTCACGTTCTGATCGTTCACAAGCTCTTCCGATGAACCCTGAAACATAATCTTTCCATCATAAATTATATAGGCTCGGTCTGTAATTTCCAGTGTCTCCCGAACGTTATGATCAGTTATCAAAACACCGATAGACATGCCCTTGAGAGTCTTAACGATTTCCTGGATATCCTGACGAGTTTTTGGGTCAATACCCGTGAAAGGCTCATCAAGAAGCAAAAATTTTGGATTGAGGGCCAGACTACGGGCAATTTCAACGCGTCGCCTCTCACCCCCTGAAAGCTGGTATGCTTTGCTATTACGCAACCGTAGAACATTCATCTGGTTTAACACTTCTTCAGTCTTCTTTTTTATCTTCTCTTTCGATTTCTCTCGCATCTCAAGCACCGCATAAACATTGTCATAAACTGTCATTTTGCGAAAAATAGAGGGCTCCTGCGGCAAATAGCTGATCCCCAGCCTTGCTCTCTTATACATGGGAAGTTTGGTAATATTGAGATCATCCAGAAATATTTGACCACCATTTGGGCTAATTGCCCCCATAATCATATAGAAAGTTGTCGTTTTGCCAGCTCCGTTAGGACCAAGAAGTCCCACAATCTCACCAGTGTTTACCTCAATATCTATGCCCTTGACAACTTCTCTTTTACCGTATCTTTTAACCAATCCACGTGCGAAAAGCTTACTCATTTCTCCTCAAATCTCCCCTTAACCCTGCCGCGGGCAGTAAAAAAACTGACCGTGTCATTTGTAACATCTACCCTCATCTCACTGCTTTCTATCGCCAGAACTCCATCTTTCCTTGAAGTCTCAAGAATAGGTCTACCGGTAAAGATAGCCCGTACTACATGACCTTTAAAGAGGCCAAAGGCCAGGGTGTCACCTGATACGTTGGTTCTGGAAATTTTAAACTGGCCGTCTCCCAGTAGCTTCACCTCAGACGAGTCGCTCGATTTGCTCATGAACTTAAGCATTCTTGAAGACCCCTCAAAAGAGCTTGAATTTATCTTCACCCTGCTCCAGGCAAGGAGCGTGTCTTTTAAAAATTTAATAGAATCTGCGACAAGATTTATCGTGTCTCCTTTAAAAAGCGAAGCCCTGGCACGGTCAAAAATCTTACCCGTCCCGGTGTTTATAAAATAAACTCCGCTATCCCCGGAAATTACAAGAGAATCATTCACGAGGAAAATCTCGATATTCCCCTGTGCGAAAGCAGTATCACCCAGGACAGATAGGTGATTTGCCTCAAAAATCGCCGATGAATCGGTTCCACTAACATTCAATCTGAAAATAGTCCGGTTTTTATCCTCATAATAAATGAGTGAATCAGACGTGACAGTATAGCTCGGCGTCTTAAGCCTCACATGACCATATAGCTTCCCCATTTTTTTATCGATGTAATAAATTCCTTCGTCAGAAGTCACAATGGTACTGTCAAATTGCAGAGTTACGCCGTTCTTCAGAAAGTAAATCAGATTACCACTCTGATTCTGGATCTCGAGGCTTCCTGAAGAAATATTTATTGCAGAAAAAAGGAGAATTGCGATCAGATTCATCTATAAGCTTCGCAACCTCCTTTCAAGGAATATGCTTTAAGTCCGTGCTTTCTCATCTCGTTAACAATTGCCATACTGCGTGCACCCCGGTAACATGCTACAACGTAAATCCTATCCCTGTCAAGCGTGGGAAGAGCCTGCCCGGACAACTCTGCATCATTGGAAGATATACCCCTCCCACCTGTCTCCTCCCCCCGCGAATTTTGTGCGTGGGGGAAAGTTGGGAGGGGGGCATCTTCCACAGATTTGCTCAACTTTTGAATCATCTCGTAGAGCTCTGCCTCATCAATATGGATAGCACCTGGGATATGCCACTCCTCAAAGTCCTCCCTGTCCCTGATATCAAAAATCACAGCATCCTCTGGTATTTCTTTTAAGTCCAGCTGATAATCAAGCATCTCCAATCCCTCCACTTTTGTTGGATAAAAACTCCTCCTCTTACTGACAAGTTTGCGCGGAAGTTCGATATCGAGGTTCCTTTCCTGCCGCTCAGTTGCCTCGAGTGTGGCCCTTGTAACAGGATGCTTCGGCGTAATCTGGCAGTACTCTTTCATGGAAGAGACAAGTTCATAAACACCGATTTCTCTTGAGATATCCACAATTTCCTGCTTGTCAAAGCTCACAAGCGGTCGGATTACAGGCATTTCAATGGCGTATGAAGAAACAACAAGGTTATCAAAGGTCTGTGATGCCACCTGACCAATAGAATCACCCGTTGCGACAGCAAGAAATCCTTTTTCTTTTGCCAATTCTTCCGCCGCCCTGAGCATCTGACGCTTCAGAATCAAATTACGATAGCTTTCCTTCACGTTTTTCCTGATGTCCATAATCACTGGATAAAAATCCACAACATAAAGCATTGGCTCGTACCCATGGGCAAATTTATTCCCGATAAACCTCGCAATTTCAAATATTTTCTTGAATTGCTCCTCGCCTCCAAAAAGAAATGAAATCAGGTCTACCTCAAGACCGCGCTTCAGAAGCTGGTAAAATGCCACTGATGAATCAAAGCCACCAGAAAAGAGAAGGAGTATCCTGCCCTCAGTTCCCACAGGCAAACCACCTGCTCCCCTGACCTTTTCAACTATGTAAAACACTGTATGGTCAACAATTTCCAATTCCACCGTAGTTTCTGGATTTTTAAGGTCCACTCCTGCTGAATATTCATATAGACGCCCGCCAAATGCCCTCTCAATGTCCATTGAACGAAAAGAATGCGTACCTGTTCTTTTGACCCTGACAGCAAATTTTTTACCCTTAACTTTTTCTCTAAACAACTCTTCGCCACGTTTCAATATATCATCAAGGTCGTCAAATTCTTCTTTAATGGCTATCTCTATCTGATTAATTCCAAACACATTTTTAAGGGTTTCGAAGGCCTCTTTGATCTCCTCTGTTTCGATAATAAACCTTCCCCTCATGTTTTTTATGGAATAGGCCTTGATACCGGATTTATTGAATGCACTTTTAATATTCTCAATCAGACGGTTTTCAAAGCGCTTCCTGATTTTTCGGGTTTTCAGGGTAATTTCACCGGGCTTTGCAATCAATACCTCAGTCATAGATACCACCTCCATGCATGATCTGTGAGAAAGCAGAGGTTGATTCAAGGAAAACCTTCTCAAACTCCAGAATATGTTTCGCCCCCTCACGGTAAATTTTAACAACTCTAACTTTCAGATTCTGGGAAACATTTTTAATGTGGTCCAGGAACATTGCAAGGTGTGCATCATCATTAAATCTAAGTCTGTAAGTGTAGGAAATTCTTCCCTTTTCCTTAAATTTCCTTATGCCGCGCATGAATCCTTCAATAAAGGCTCTTCCAACTCTTTTAAAGAATTCTTCATCAGGCTCTATATCAAATTCATCAAGGGCAAAGCCTATGCGGGCTATCCGCGAAGTGTAGAAATTCCCCGGCATCTCCAGGATTAACCACGAATCTGCATCAATATCAGAAACATTTATGTTAATGGTCGTGTATTTCACAACCTTCTCGGGACTTTTCATAATGATACCCTCGATTCCTTCATCGTTTAGCTTTAGAACAATCTCACGGACAGCTTCTGCCTGAGATGGTGAGAAACGCCCGAATCTCCTTATCTGCGGAATGTTGTATTTTTCAAGGAGTTCATAGCGAGTTTCAGGCGGGAGCGGCTTTCTTTCTCCAACTTTAAACACATCGAAGGCAAAAAATTGAACATCTTCCTTGATATATGGGGGGTAAACCTCAATATAAGGGTTCTCAGGCCCTGCTATCTCACCGGCAATGACAAGGTCTGGATTGTCATTAAAGAATTTCTCAAAATCTGCGAAGTCACGTAGTCGGTCTGTTGAAAATGGACAAATGAATCCACCGCGCGTAATGGCCACTATATGGCCTTTTAGCTTTGCAATGCGAACATTATACCCATCCACCTTTTCCTCGACGAAAAAAGGCTTCTTGAAGTGGGCTTTAATCCCCTCACGAAGTCTCATTATCCTCATAATTGAAGGGTAACTAAAGATGACTTTTTCTCCAGATATCACGGTTCCACGCTTGTATTTGCCCATGTCATCGGAGATACGGTAGTAGTGAAGATCGAAGTAATCACCCTCGTCTAATACACCTTTATCAAGCGCTCTTTTTAGAATTTCAGATATTGCCATACTTACATTATACTGTCAAACCCAGAGCTTTTGAATTGGAGGGGAGTGAACCCAAAAATTACGAATTGTACAAGAGTTATTGGTGACAGAGTCTATTGTAACTTATCCCGACGGGCTCCTTCAAAAAATAATGGTTAAACCCAAACCCGGAATTTTTAAGTAATAAAGATGTCCAATTACTTGAACATGTCTCGTGTTTCCATAGAAAATTCAACTTATATGCAGTTTTTTGATAGCTCAATCAGGACGTTGTTATCTATTACTTATTAAGTAATAAGAAATGTTGCATCTATTACTGCCAAAAATAGAGACAAATGGTTCGCTTTCTGCTGAAAAATAACCATAAAAAGTTGTTAATATTTTAAGGTCAAAAAATCTTTGAGATAAAATATTACTTAATTTGTACGGAGTTAGGGGTTAAACTCACAATTTCATACAAGGGATCAAACGTTGATGGGTTACTTATGAGCACAAACCTATCCCATTACACCGAGATAGCAATTATCAGATCTATCTTGTTACACTTGTCCAAAGTGCAAATCATACCCTGGAAAGTATCGCAAATACTCCAACATGCGCAGTAATGGCATTTTTAAGTTTTCCTCCGGGCTCATAGCAGATAGGAGGATTAGATATGAGAGATTGATACTCATATCCGGTTAGAGGTTCTACAGGTCCCTGAACCTC
>JALXCE010000250.1 GCA_026991055.1 Caldifarciminota bacterium
GGCTTCACGTTTTCAATGGCCTTCTCAAAAACCTCATAGCCGTTCTGGCCCGTCTTTTCCTCGATATACTCAAGTGCCTGATAGAATATCTTCTGGGCCAGAGACCTTTTACCATCCCACATAAGGTTATTGATAAACTTGGCCGCTATGACTGACCCGTATTTTGGGTCAGGTGCTACATGTCTCTCTGGTGCTCTTCTTCTTCTCATAGTTTCATCTCCCGGGGATTATGAACGTGGCCTTTTTGTTCCGTAGAGGGACCTTGAATTTCTTCTTCCTTCGACGCCTGCAGCGTCGTATTTTCCTCTAACGATGTGATACTTCACTCCTGGCAGGTCCTTCACACGTCCGCCTCTCACAAGAACTACCGAGTGCTCCTGAAGATTATGTCCTTCACCTGGAATATAAGCCACGACCTCTTTCCCGTTTGTCAGTCTCACCTTCGCCACCTTACGAAGCGCAGAATTCGGCTTCTTCGGGGTAGTCGTATAAACCCTGATACATACCCCGCGTTTCTGAGGATTACCCTCAAGAGCCGGAGACTTTGACTTTTTTCTCTTCGGCTTTCTTGGACGCCTTATCAATTGGTTAATTGTCGGCATACAATTCCTCCTTTACCTCCAAGTAAGGTTAATTTATTAACCGATAAACAGCTTAATGTCAAGTAAATTTGAGTCTGTTTACAGTTTTCTTATCCCACTTTTACATACCGAATGTGGGGTTTGAATGTTAGGGAGGGGCGCGCCTTCGGCGCGCCCCTCCCTGACAAAAAATTTCTCATCCAGCAGCCTGAAGCTCTTCCTCTCCTCCAGCTGCTTCTTTCTCCTCTGGAACCTCTTCTTCACCAACCACTATGTCTCTGTACTCTCTTAGTCCGGTTCCAGCCGGTATCAGATTTCCGATAATCACGTTCTCTTTCAAACCTCTGAGCTCATCAACTTTACCTGCAACTGCTGCATTGGCAAGCACCTTGGTGGTCTCCTGGAATGAGGCCGCTGAGATAAAGCTCTCAGTTGCAAGTGACGCCCTCGTAATTCCAAGAAGAATAGGCTCGTACTGAGCAGGTTTTCCACCTCTCTTCCTCACCTCTTCGTTCTCCTCAATCACCTTGATGAAGTCCACAATATCACCCTGGATAAACTTGGTGTCTCCCGGATTCTCTATCTTCACCTTTCTCATCATCTGGCGAACAATGATTTCGATGTGCTTGTCGTCAATTTTCACTCCGGAAAGTCTGTAAACTTCCTGAATCTGGTCAAGCAGGAATTCCTGCACATAATCCTTACCCTTAATCCTCAGAATGTCATGAGGATCAATGGGACCTGTTGTGATAGGCTCTCCTGCCTGAATCCTCTCACCATTTCCGACAAGAAGATACTTACCAAATGGAATAAGGTACTCCCTTGGCTCTCCGGCATCAGGTACGATTCTGATTCTGAAGTACCCCTTCTCGGGAGGATTGATCTCCACAGTTCCATCAATTTCAGCAACAATTGCTTTTTCCTTTGGAGACCTTGCCTCAAAGAGTTCCTCCACGCGTGGCAGACCACCTGTAATATCCTTCGTCTTTCCTGCCTCACGAGGCACCCTCGCAACTATCTCACCTGGGTATACTTCTTCACCCTCTTTAACCGCAAGTCTTGCTTCCTGAACAAGAGGAATCTCTTCGAGAATCTCATCCGTCTGAGGGTCTACCACAAGAACTGTGGGGAAGTAACGCTTGTGCTTGTCAATTTCAATAACCCTCTCAATTTTACCTTCTTCGAAGGTTTCTCTAAGAGTTATACCTTCAACGAGGTCTCTGAATTTAATTTTTCCGGACCTTGTTGCAAGAATGGGTAGCGAATAGGGTTCCCACTCAACGAGGGGTGTACCCTTTTTCACTTCTTCTCCATCATCTACAAGTATCACAGCGCCATAGGGCACGCCAAATTCTCTTACGATGTCATCATGCTTAACAATAATCTTACCCTTCTTTGAAAGTGAAACTACCTGGCCGTTACGTCTTTTTACTGTTTTAAGGTCCACAAATTCAACTGTTCCATCAAACGGGGCAACGTGCCTTACCTCTTCTGCAATACGCTCAGCAGCACCACCTGTGTGGAAGGTTCTGAGTGTTAGCTGAGTACCCGGCTCACCGATGGACTGGGCAGCCATAACGCCCACGGCCTCACCGATTTCAACCATCTTACCGGTGGCAAGATTTCTACCGTAGCACTTGGCACATACTCCATGCTTGGCCTCACATCTGAGCACTGTCCTCACTTCCACAGACTCGATGCCTGCTTCTTCGATCTTCTTTGCCGCCTCTTCGGTAATCTCTTCGTTGTAATCTACAATAATCTCGCCCGTAATCGGATGCACAACTCTGTCCACGGCCACACGACCGACAATCCTCTCGGAGAGAGGTTCGATCACCGTCTCACCATCTTTGAGGGCAGAAATCTTCCTACCCATGATAGTGCCACAATCCTCTTCCGTAATGACCACTTCCTGAGCCACGTCAACAAGTCTTCTTGTCAGGTGTCCTGCATCTGCTGTCTTTAACGCTGTATCAGAGAGTCCCTTACGGGCACCGTGGGTGGAGATGAAGTACTCAAGCACCCTCAGGCCTTCTTTAAAGTTTGAAATAATAGGTGTTTCAATGAATTCGCCAACGCTCTCACGACCCTTCTTGGGCCTTGCCATCAATCCTCTCATACCTGCAAGCTGTCTCACCTGGTCAATGTTACCTCTCGCGCCCGATGTCACCATCATGTAAATAGGGTTAAATCCATCCTTGTCCTTCGCAATCTTTTCAAACATCGCCTCTTTGACTTCTTCAGTAGCTCTTGTCCAGATATCGAGGATTTTCTGGTATCTTTCGATTCTCGAGACAAGCCCTTTCTGAGCAGCCTTTTCAACCTTCTCCCTTTCCTCCATGGCTTCGCGGATTATCTCTTCTTTCTCCTCGGGGACAATCATATCGTCAATACCAAATGTCAGGCCGGATTTCGTAGCATACGAGAATCCAAGATTCTTCATATCATCAAGAAACTTCGCCGTGACTTTGTTTCCGTATCTCTTATGAATCGTCCACACCAGGTTCTGAATCTCTTTCTTGCCCAGGTTCTCGTTAATGTAACCCATGCCCTCAGGAATGATATCATTAAATATGATCCTGCCCATGGTGGTCTTGATATACTGACCCTTGATCGGCACCTCAATTTCTGCATGAAGGTCTATCATTCCATTTTCATAGGCAATTCTTGCCTCTTCCACGGAAGAGAACTTGGTCCCTTCGCCCTTCGCTCCCTTCTTGACCCTCGTGATATAGTAGATTCCGATAACCATATCCTGAGATGCCGAAGCGAGAGGCTTTCCATGGGCTGGAGAGAGAATGTTATTCACTGAGAGCAGAAGAGTGGAACTCTCGAGCTGCGCCTCCAGCGAGATGGGCACAAAAACGGCCATCTGGTCTCCATCGAAGTCTGCGTTGTAGGCGTTACAAACGAGAGGATGAAGTTTAATTGCTTTACCCTCAACAAGAACAGGCTCGAATGCCTGAATTGAAACCCTGTGAAGGGTTGGCGCTCTATTGAGAAGCACGGGATGGTCTTTCACCACCTCTTCAAGAAGCTCCCATACTCCTTCGTGCCTCTGCTGAAGAAGCCTTCTTGCGGAGCGGATAGATTGAGCAAGCCCTGACTCCTCGAGCTTATGCTCGACGAAAGGCTTAAATAGCTCGATTGCCATCTCCTTTGGCAATCCAACCTGATGAAGCTTCAGCTCTGGACCGACGACAATCACTGACCTTCCTGAATAATCCACACGCTTACCGAGCAGGTTTCTCCTCAGGAGTCCTTTCTTACCTCTCAAAATATCAGAAAGGGACTTGAGCTTTCTTCCGCCTCTACCAACAACAGGTCTCCTTCTACGTGAATTATCAAGGAGGGCATCAACTGCTTCCTGCAACATTCTTTTCTCATTTCTCAGAATAATCTCAGGTGCATTCAGCTCGATCATGTTCTTGAGTCGGTTATTCCTGGTAATAACTCGTCTGTAGAGGTCATTGAGGTCACTCGTGGCGTATCTACCACCATCAAGTGGCACAAGAGGTCTCAGATCAGGCGGAATAACCGGTAAAACTTCAAGAATCATCCATTCGGGGCGTGAGCCTGAATTGAGGAATGATTCCACAATCCTGAGCTTCTTCAGAATCTTGCTCATCCTTAAAGGTGAGCGCTCTAATTTCATCTGCGTGCGGAGTGTAATCGCCATCTCCTCAAGGTCAAGCTCAGAAAGGAGTCTCTTTAAGGGCTCAGCTCCCATCGAGGCTTCAAATTCACCTTCACCATACTGTTCAATAGCGTCTCTGTACTCAGACTCAGTTAGAACCTGTCCCTTTGCAAGTCCTGTATCTCCTGGATCAGTAACGATATAGGAATCGTAGTAAAGGATATCTTCGAGCTGCCTGATGGTTAAATCGAGAAGGAGTCCTATCATTGAGGGAGGTACTTTGTAGTACCAGATATGAGCCACAGGCACTGCGAGCTCAATGTGGCCCATCCTTTCCCTTCTGACCGCCGATGTTGTCAC
>JALXCE010000251.1 GCA_026991055.1 Caldifarciminota bacterium
CCCTCTAAATGGCTCTCAACTTCATCAGTGCACCCAACCACATTCCGATTACATCCGGGGTTTGTCTCTCCATCAGGCGACTGTTATTATTAGAATATGCTCAAGGAAGCTTATCTTTACGAAAAATATGACGATGAGCGGGTAAGGTGTCTCGAATGCAGGCATTACTGCATCATAAAAAGGGACCGATACGGGGTCTGTGGTGTTAAGAAAAATATCGACAACAAGCTTTACTCTCTGGTCTATGCTAAACCTATTGCGATTAACCTTGACCCTATTGAGAAAAAACCACTTTTCCACTTTCTTCCCGGCTCAAGTGCCCTTTCTTACGCAACCGTGGGGTGTAATTTCAAATGTCTCTTTTGCCAGAACTGGGATATTTCGCAGATGCCCCGTGACAGGCACCACAGGATAGAAGGTTACGATGTCTCGGCAGAAGAAATGGTTCAGCTTGCCCTCAAATACCGCGCAGAAGTTATTGCTCACACCTACACAGAGCCGAGCATCTTTTTTGAATATGCCTACGATATAGCAAAAATTTCATCACAGTACGGGATAAAAAATATTTTTGTGACCAATGGCTATATTTCACCTCAGGCACTCGAAATGATAAGACCCTATCTACATGCGGTTAATATTGACCTTAAAGGGTGGAGTGAAGAGTATTACCGCAAGATCATAGGTGCCAGGCTTTCCGAGGTGCTTGATTCAATTAAACTTCACAAAAAATTAGGGATATGGGTTGAGCTCACAACCCTCATTGTTCCCGGATGGAATGACACCGAAGATCAGATCAAGGAAATAGCAAGATTCATTAGGGATGAAGTCGGTCCGGAAACTCCCTGGCACATCTCAAGATTCCACCCTGCATACAAGATGAGAGATTACCCACCCACTCCCATTGAAACCCTCAAAATGGCGTATCGCATTGGAAAGGAAGAGGGGCTTAGATTTGTTTATCTTGGAAATGTGCCCGGCGACGAGTCAGAGAACACGTACTGTCCAAAATGTGGCAGACTGCTTATAAAACGCTGGGGTTTTGAGGTGCTCGAAAATCATATTAAAGATGGTAAATGTCCGTACTGCGGAGAAAAAATAGAGGGAGTATGGAACCAGGAAGAATCATAAATCAGGTTGAAACCGTTATAAAAGGAAAGAGAAGGCAGGTGGATCTCACGCTCGTTGCCCTGCTTGCAAAGGGACATGTGTTGATTGAAGATATTCCGGGGATTGGTAAAACCACCCTCGCACTTGCATTTGCCCGTGCCACAGGTCTCGAATTTACTCGAATTCAGTTTACAAGCGACCTCTTGCCTGCCGACATTATTGGTGCAGTGGTTTTCAATAGAAAAACCGGGGAATTTGAATTCAGGAAAGGCCCAATCTTTAAAAATATCATTCTTGCCGACGAAATCAATAGAGCCACACCTAAAACCCAATCTGCCCTCCTTGAGGCAATGGGAGAAGGCCAGGTATCGGTTGAAGGGGTCACCTACCGGCTTCCAGAGCCGTTTTTAGTTATAGCAACTCAGAATCCGGTTGAACACTTTGGCACATTTCCATTGCCTGAATCACAACTCGATAGATTTATGCTCAGGTTTGACATGGGCTATCCAGACGAGGAAACGGAGAAAGACATCCTAAAAAATGGGAACCTCCACGAGAAGGCGAGGAATCTTGAGCCTGTGGTTTCAAGGGAAGAAATTTTAAAGGCGCAGGAATTTGTTGAAAATATTAAGACAGCGGAAAAAATTCTTGAATATGTCATGAGAATTGTTCTTGCCACGCGAGAGAGGTTTATTATTGGCATGTCCACCAGGGCGGCTCTCGACCTTGTCAAAGCTTCAAAGGCCTATGCATTCATCAGGGGCAGGGATTATGTTGTTCCGGATGATGTCAAAACCATGGCTCGATACGTTGCTCCACACAGGCTTCTTATGCAGGAAACTCCCGATTTCAGGACAAGAAGCCTGATCTTCGAAGAACTGCTCAATGAGATTTCGGTTCCAGTTTGATGACAGAACCTCATACATAAAGGTAAATTCGCGGGGAACCCTCTACATCCTTTTGACTATTGCCGTGGGATTTGCTGCCACAAATACCATGAACAACCTGCTTTACCTCGTTCTCTCCATGTTACTTGCACTTATGGGGCTATCCGGCATTTATGCGCGAAGAAATCTGCGAAATATCAGGTTTGAGATTCACCCTCCCCTTGAGATTTACAAGGGCAAAAAGGCCTACTTCACGGTAAGGATTCATTCGAAAAGTGGCTATAATATTTTTGTGAAGCTAAAGGATGAGGTTAGAGGAACTCCAAAGATTGAAGGGATAGCTGAATTTCACATACCGCTAATTTTCGAAAAGCGAGGGATAGCGCGGATTGAAGAACTGAAGGTTTACTCCTCATTTCCATTTGGCTTTTTCACCCGTGAGGAGATTTTTCCTCTGAATCTGGAGGTCCTTGTATTTCCGCGGATTTATGATGTTAAAGACAGGGTTTTAGAGCTCTTGGAAGAGAAATCAAGTGGCAGTTTTGAGAGTAAAAAGCCTGGAACTGGTGGAGATTTCCTGCGACTGCGGGAGTACCAGGAGGGTGAGCCCATAAGTCAGATTCACTGGAAGGCTTCAAGGCACGATGATGAACTCTACACGAAGGTTTTCTCCGGTCCCGGAACAGGTGAAATCGTATTGACAGAACGTGACCTCAAAGAATCTGATCCTGAAAGTCGTATCGATGAGCTTGCATCTCTTGCTGAGCACTTTCTCAAGTCTGGCTTCGCAGTGGGCATCGAGTATGGTGATCTGAAAATTAGTCCCGATTATGGTGAAGCCCAGAGGATAAAAATTTTGAGTAGTCTTGCGCTATTATGAATGTTTTCAGGCTTCTCTTAATAGAAACTGGACTGATAAGTTTTCTTAGTCTCATTGCACTTTTCCCTTACATTCCCCTTTATGCTTCAGCCTTTTTTGGCCTCATTTATCTATTTTTCCTTTACCGGTCTTTTGAAGGTGAATCTGTTGCACACGGAAAATTTCTGAATTTTCTGGCGATCCTTCTGTCCATATTCTTCCTGAGTCAGGTTCGGCTCAGCAACTTAGTAAGACCCCTCGAGTATCTCCTTTTGTCACTCAATGCAATAAAACTTGCAGGGGAGAAGAAACCGAGGGATTTCATTCAGATTCTTCTTTTGAACTTTCTCATCGTTGCAGGTGTGGCGTCATTCACAATTGAAATAACTTATCTCGTGATGCTACTCCTCTTTATTGCAGTTGCCATCAATTTTGCTGTCAACATTAATTTATACGAGTCATTTGGCGGGGATGTAAAAAGCTCGATGTTCAAATTCAGCGCTAAGATGTTTGCAGTTTCAATTCCTATGGCCATTCTGTTTTTCTACATGCTACCAAGGAGTGGGAGTGCGTATTTTTTGGGTGGGCCGGGCGGAGCAAGTAGGATTGGATTCACTGAAACAATAGATATAAACAACGTGGAGAAACTCTTAAAAAGCGGGAAAGTTGCCTTCAGGGCAAGGATTTTGCGAGGCAATGCCGGGCATTTACCTTACTGGCGGGGACTGACTTATGATATTTACAGGAAAGGTGCCTGGTTTCACAGAAAGCAGGCGGTTGGTGCCATCCCTATAAATTACCCTGTGTGGTTCAGGAGAATGAATTTAAAAGGCGACACTGTGGTTCAGGAAATCAACCTTGAGCCGGGGCAACACAGGTATCTTTATGCAATAGATAAGCCAATTGGCGGCCTGTTTCCCTTCAGGGCTTATGTCTCATCTGATTTAATTATTTCCGGGGAGACACGAGGAAGGGTAAAATATCGAGTGGTTTCTATAAACTCGAGGGTACTGCCTGAAAGTTATTCCCGGATATGGTCTGGATATACCTATGTTCCACAGACTTTAAAGGACACGCTGAGAAAGCTATTTAGCTTTATAAACGGAAGCCCTGAGATAATGGCGGAAAAGCTTGTCCTTTACTTCCGGAGCAGATTCAAGTATTCGCTGTCGTTCGAAGCTCTTCGTGGGGAAAATCCAGTGCTCTATTTTTTAACCATGTCAAAATCCGGTCATTGCGAGCTTTTTGCCACTTCCATGGCGTTGATTTTGAGAAGTTTTGGAGTTCCTGCACGGCTTGTGGGCGGTTATCTTGGCGGAAATTACAATAAACTTGGAAATTATTTCATTGTGCGGGAAAACGACGCTCACACATGGGTTGAGATCTATATCAAAGGGGTCGGATGGAAGAGGTATGACCCATCACCCCCTGCAAGATTCAGAAAAAAGCATTTCAACCCCGGGCTATATATCGATTATTTGAGGCTTCTCTGGTATGAGCACGTGATTAATTATGACATTTATTCACAGTTTAGAATCCTGAGCAGTGTTTCTAAGTTTGCACCTGTGGTCTCAAGGCGACGGGGTAGAATAAATACCGGAGGTCCTGTGAATTACAGGTGGGGACTTGGCGCTCTAATATTGATCCTCAGCGTATTTTTTGCCGTCAGTATGAGAAGGAAGAGGGCCATGGGATTTTATGAAGAAGCGCTCAAGATACTTGAAAAGAAGGGTATCCCAAAGAAGCCCGGTGAAACTCCTGCGGAGTTTTTGAAGAGGGTGAAGGAGAGCCGTCCGGAAGTCGGGGAAGTTCTGGAAGAAATCACAAGGGTTTATCTTGAGGAAGAATTTGGTGGAAAGAAGCTTGAGGCGTCAAAAGCCGCACTGCTTTCGAGGCTGAAGAGGAAGGTCTGAATGAGAGTTAGCTTGAAGAAGGTTAAACTGTGCCTTGAAAAGCGTGTTGGGGAAGATTTTTAAGTTTAGGTTGTGCTGTACGGACAGAAAAACTGCGGATCGGGACACTTTCCTCTACCACCTGCGAAGCGAAGGGTGGAAATATCTGAATTTTCCATCGACAGGCAATGCCTGTGAAAGAGGAAAGTGTTTGCTAACGGTCGCTTCGCAAGTTATTTCAAGTGTTGGATCAAGAAATTCTTTTAAAAATTCAAACCTGGGTACCATCCTCTGATGATTTGAGCTTTTTCACCATTCTCCCCTAACCCCTCCTTCCAGAGGAAGGAGGGGAACTTGGGCTTTCTGGCAAAAGTTTCAAACTGTCATGCTGGTTTAAGCGCTAATGGAACTCCCTCCCTTCCCTCCGGGAAGGGAGGGTCGGGGTGGAATGGGGTAAAGATTTACATCTTAAATTTTTAAAAATTTCAAGCGGGTAAGGAAAATGTTTCATTTTACACGTGGAATTCCCGGCAAGATTTATTCTGGCAGACCCCATCTGTTGAAAATTTACTGGCTGTGCTTTATTTTCGATTAAAAAGGAGTGGCACATGTTTAGAATTGAGTCCAGGGTAAAAACCAATAGCCCGGAATTTATAGAAAACATGAAGCACAACAAGGAGCTCGTGAAGCAGCTCCGTGAGCGACTGGAACAGGTGAAGCAGGGCGGCCCACCTGAGGCGAGGAAAAGACACAAAGAGCGTGGGAAACTCCTTGTTCGTGAGAGGATTGAGCTCCTGCTCGATAAAAATACCCCATTCCTCGAACTATCACCCCTTGCAGCGTGGGGGATGTACGACAACCAGGTCCCGGCTGCAGGTATTATTACAGGAATAGGTGTGGTTCACGGAAAGGAAGTCTGCATAGTAGCCAATGACGCGACAGTCAAAGGTGGAACCTACTTCCCTGAGACCATAAAGAAGCACATAAGGGCCCAGGAAATTGCCATGGAAAACCACCTCCCGTGTGTTTACATGGTGGACTCCGGGGGCGTATTTTTGCCACTTCAAGCAGAGGTGTTCCCTGACAAGGAGCATTTTGGACGCATTTTCTACAATCAGGCACGGATGTCTGCAAACAACATTCCCCAGATATCACTCGTTATGGGCTCGTGCACAGCAGGTGGTGCCTATGTTCCTGCCATGTCCGATGAAACTGTCATCGTCAAAGAGGAAGGCACGATATTTATCGGAGGCCCACCCCTTGTGAAAGCTGCCACAGGTGTTGAGGTAACAGCTGAGGAACTCGGGGGTGCCGATGTTCACACCCGCATCTCCGGGGTAGCTGACCACTTTGCTGTTGATGATAGACATGCCATTCAAATTGCAAGAAATATCATTGAAAATCTAAATAGGCCGGAAAAATTCCACCTCGATATTTCTGAGCCAGAAGACCCCTATTATGACCCGGAAGAGATTTATGGCATTATTCCAAAAGATATGAAAAAGCCCTTCGATGCAAAGGAAATAATTGCGAGAATAGTGGACGGCTCAAGATTTCATGAGTTTAAAGCGAGATACGGGACTACCCTCGTAACCGGATTTGCAAGAATAATGGGCTATCCGGTCTGTATCGTGGCAAACAACGGAGTTCTTTTCTCAGAAGCTGCTCAGAAGGGAGCCCATTTCATTTCCATGTGCTCTGTGAGGAAAATTCCCATTGTCTTCCTTCAGAATATCACAGGTTTCATAGTAGGCAAACAGTATGAGCATGGTGGAATTGCAAAAGATGGGGCAAAGATGGTCCATGCCGTTGCCACTGCCCAGGTGCCAAAATTCACGGTGATAATCGGCAATTCCTTTGGAGCCGGCAACTACGCAATGGCAGGACGCGGGTACAATCCGAGGCTTTTATTCATGTGGCCCAACGCAAGAATCGCTGTGATGGGTGGTGAGCAGGCAGCTGACGTGCTTGTCACGGTTAAAAGAGACCAGCTCAGAAGGAAGGGACTGGAGCTATCACCTGAAGAGGAAAGAAAGATTAGAGAGCCGGTCCTCAAAAAATACGAAGAAGAATCCAGTGCCTACTACAGCACTGCCAGGCTATGGGATGATGGAATAATTGATCCCCTGGACACAAGGACTGTTCTTGCCCTTGGAATTTCCATGTCTTTAAATGCACCTATACCTGACCATAAGTTTGGTGTATTCAGAATGTAAAGGAGGTAATTAAAATGGGTACAAAGGGAAGAGCCCTGGTTGGCGAGCATGCCGACAAAATTATTGAGCTTTTAAATAAAGCCCTTTCAGACGAATGGCTCGCTTACTATCAGTACTGGATTGGCTCGAAAGTGGTAAAAGGGCCGATGAAAGACGCCGTAATTACAGAGCTTACAGAGCATGCCACCGATGAGCTAAGACACGCAGATATGCTTGTGGCAAGAATTTTAGAGCTCGGTGGAACACCTGTTCTTTCACCTGAAGAATGGCTCAAGATTACAAACTGCGGATACGATAAACCCGATGACCCTGTTGTTAAAAAAGTTCTTGAGCAAAATATAAAGGGTGAGCAGTGCGCTATCGAGGTTTACAACTCCCTCCTGAAGTTCACCCGGGACATAGACCCGGTTACCTACAACATCGTCCTTCAGATTTTAACCGACGAGGTAGAGCACGAAGAAGACCTCCAGGCCCTTTTAGAAGACCTTGAGGTAATGAAGTAAGAATTGCAATAGGAGGGGGTGATTTTCAATTCTGCTTTTGCAAGGTTTCCTCATATTGAGAGCGGACAAAGAGGTTGGTTTCTGTTAAGGACTTTGATTCAAGTAACCTTTTGATTCTATCATCATTGAACTTTGAGAGTGCACGCACAGCGTAGCCCCTTGCAAGATAGCACGGAGAATTTAAGAGCTTAATTAGCCTTTCCCTCGCAAGAATTACAAGAGTGTCATCGGGATGTTTCTCATAAATTGAAGGGGCCACCCGACCGATCAATCGGATGTATTTAATCCTCTTCCAGCACATCAATTCATCAAATTTTTTCTGAGTAAGTCCGGGCAATGAGGCTCTACCTGCCTCAATAGCTGCAATTCCAACGATATCGGGATTCCCCAAAATCTCCAGTCCGGCTCCAGCGGTATTTACAGCCTGTCCCACATAATTTTCCCAGAATCTTTTCTTCAGCCTTTTTAAAGCACCTTCCAGGACCTTTTCATTTCCGATTTTCTCAAGTGCCCAGAGAGCTGTGCTTCTTACAAGATAACTTTTGTCTTCCATCGCGTCAAAGAGAGGCCCTACAGACTCAGGATTCTTCAGCTTACCAAGCGCCACACACGCAACAAGTCGCATGCGCATATCTTTATCCTTCAAATACGGAATAATCTCCGTAGCAGCCCTCTTGACTCCAATATCCCCAAGTGCCGCAATTATTGCCCTCTTTACCTTCTTTTTCTTCTCCGATTTCAAAAGTGCAATGAGTGTGTCGAGGGACATTGTATCTTTTAAATCTCCAAGTAGCCGGATACAGTTTATCCTGACGGTGTCATTGTCCGAATGGAGACCCTTGTAAATGTATGGACGTGACTTTTCTCTTAGATGCTTCACAACATATCGGATAGCACGGTACTCGAGGGTTGATGTGGTTTTAATCTTTTTGGTGAAAATATACTCAAGGGAAACATCTCCGAGCTTTACAAGCTCCTTTCTTGCAGAATCCGCCTCTGAAATGGCCTCTCGCACCCGCCACTTTGAGGCCTTTTGAAAGAGCTTCTCAACATTGGCATTGGTAACCAGAAAAATTGATAGCAAGACCTGAATCATTTCTCTGCCTCCGTATCGATGCCAACTCCAAAGGTGCCAAGTAGCCAGATTTTATTGTCAAGGCCTGGTAGTCCTTTTCTATAAACATCTTTTCCACCAAGATCAAGAAAGACGCCAACAGAGGCTGAGTTTCGCCCCCAATTCGCCCAGCCCTGACCCGCATTTTTCTCCCTTGTCATGTAAGTGTCATTGCCCTTTGAATCGATGAAAAATCCTACAGAATTGTAGATGCCTGCCCCCTGACCACCGGAGACATAGTAGTTGTCATCACCGGATTTATCCACAAGCCAGCCCACAGAGAGGTCATGTCCCTCCCCCTGAGACGGACCGTATCTTGAATAATATGAATCGTCACCACCGCGATCCACCAGAATGCCAGTGGAAAGATGAATACCAGCCCCCTGAACATATTCAACTCCATGATAGGTGTCATCACCTGCGTCATCAAAAAGCAGACCAGCAGAAATCCAGTAGCTTGCCCCCTGTCCATAGACTTCCACGTAGTACGAATCGTTCCCTCTTGTATCAACAAGGATGCCTATCCCACCGGAAATGTCCGGCCTCCAGCCCATGGCAAAACCTTGAGCAAATGAGCGGTAGTTGTGAGGCAAAAGGGGATGATGGATATAGTATCCACCAGCGTAGTATCGGTCATTCCCATGTTCATCAAAAATCAGTCCCAATCCCTTAACCGAGCCAAATCCCTGTGCCCAGTCATAGGCCTGGTAATCATCGTTCCCTTTCAAGTCTTCAAGTATGCCAAGACCAAAATTGCCACTTCCCTCAGTGAAAAATCCGGCACGATAAGTGTCGTTTCCATCCATATCAATCAAAGCGCCACAACCAAGAATGCCAGCACCAAGGGAAACATGCGATGAGTAGTAGTAATCGTTTCCTCCACCATCGTAAAGGACTCCAATCCCAAAGTATCCACTGCCAAAGGAAACAACCCTATTCGAGCGATAGACATCATTACCACCAAGATCAATGATTACACCAACAGGATGACTCAGGATACCAATTCCCGCCCCAAGCCTCCCGTAATACTCATCATCCCCTCCAAAATCCACAATCAATGCATAATCTCCGCGGTAAATATTCTTGCCCACTCCCCCGACAGCAACTTTTCCAAGCTGTGTATCGAATTCATACTGAAATGAATCGCTAACCTGAGGAGCGTTGCTAACAAAAGCTTTTACCGCCTCAAGAACATCATGAAAGGCAGAAAGCATGTATTTGAGTTCAACCTTCTTTAGAATCAAAGAGAGGGAGTCGAGAGGGACAGACGTCGTATCACCGTAAGGGAACGGGGTTTCTTTTCCAAATTCTCGCAAAATTACCCCTCTCAGGGTATCATCAAGAGAATCATCCTCATCGGTCCACCAGTAAATTCCATCTGAAAGTAGCGTATCAATCTCGCCCCCAGACAATTTTGAAAATGCTTTTTGAGATAGCTTTGAAGCTGCATAGAGGGATTTTATCAATTCACTCAATTTGGGATTTAAAGTATCCGGTAATTTTAGGCCCTCGGAGTTCACCGAGTAATCGTAAGCTGGCTCATCAATTAATGAAGAGAGGTAGCTCACCAGTGCGGGTAGATCAGCTTTGAGGGCTTTGATGGAATCCTCAATAGAATCAGCCACATAAGGCATAGAAAGTGGGTCATTCAGGAACTTTTCCACGATTTTCAGTCGAAACGGGTCCTTTTTCACCCAGATCTTTTCATACTTCAGGTCTTCTCTCGTGACGTTCAAAATCTGCAGTGCCTCGTTTATGTACCTGCTTTCAACGTCAGAAATGGTCAGAGAAAATGTGATAAGAATAGTAAGTAGCATACATAAAGCTTAACAAAGCCCCGAGAACCTATCAAGCAGTGAGCGCCCACGCACAAAGCGTGTGGGGGATGGTTGACTGAACCGGTGGTTTTAGTTAACATAATAGCGATTGGTCGGGGCGTAGCGCAGCCCGGTTAGCGCACCAGCATGGGGGGCTGGGGGTCGGTGGTTCAAATCCACTCGCCCCGACCATTTTTCTTCTTATGAATGTCCTGATCGCTATTCCCGCCTACAACGAAGAGGGTAGAATCTCAAAACTCCTTGATATACTCGTTAAAAAATACCCAAAAGAAAACATACTCGTGATTGATGACGGTTCAGCTGATAGAACGTATGAAGAGGCTAAATCCTTCGGTGTAAAAGTCATCAAAAATTCACCCAATCTTGGTAAGGGTGAATCCATCAAAAAAGCCTTTAAATATACACTTGATCACGGATTTGACGCAGTCATTACCATGGATGCTGATCTACAGCATGATCCATCAGACCTCCCCAAATTCATTTCAAAATTTAAAAACGAGGGATGTGACCTTGTTATAGGCACACGTTGGCACGAGCTCTATAAAATGCCTTTCCTGAACTATATTTCAAACCGCCTGACCACGATGGTTCTCTCACTCCTTGCCGGGACACGCCTTCCAGATACGCAAAGTGGCTATCGCCTCTACTCACGACGTGTTCTAAGACTCAAATTCACCCAATCCCGATATGATTTCGAATCAGAAGTAGTGTTCAAAATTGCAGTTGCAGGCTTCAAGGTCTGCGGTGTGCCGATAAAGGTCATCTATGGGACCGGGATCAGCTCAGTGGATAAGGTTCGCGATACTTTGAGATTCATTAAACTGGCGTTAAAATTCCTCTGGAGATGAGCAAAAAGCTAATTTTGATATCCAACGACGACGGTGTGGAAAGTGAAGGTATTTACAGACTTCGTGAAGCCGTCTCACATCTTGGTGATGTCTACATTGTTGTGCCTGATAAAGAAAGAAGCGGTGCGAGCCACTCTATCACACTTCGAAAGCCGATAAAGGTTAAAAAGTTGGACGAGAGGGTCTTTGCCATCACTGGGACCCCTGCAGACTGCATCCTTCTTGGGATATTCGAGCTTCTCCCACGAAGACCTGACCTTGTTCTTTCGGGAATCAACAAAGGTTACAATCTCGGAGAAGACGTATTTTATTCAGGAACTGTCGCTGCTGCCCGTGAAGGGGCGATTTACAACA
This sequence comes from Caldifarciminota bacterium, assembly GCA_026991055.1. Lineage (GTDB taxonomy): Bacteria > Hydrothermota > Hydrothermia > B15-G9 > WFZT01 > WFZT01. The sequence goes on from JALXCE010000251.1 coordinate 11,619, forward strand.
TTCCCGCCATTGCCATATCACTGGGTAATTCCCCAACCAATGAGTACTATTGGGAAACGGGGATGCATTTTACAAGGCTCATTATTGACGAAATAGAAAAGCTCAGGCTTGACTTCGAGCTTTTAAACGTAAATATACCCAATAAGCCAATTAAGGAGATCAGGGGGATCAGGATCGTCAGGCTCGGACGCCGGGCCTACCGCGACCCCGTCGAGAAAAGGGAGAATGATACGTACTATATCGGCGGTGAGCCACTATGGAGTAAAGAGCCAGGCACCGATCTCAAGGCCGTTTCTGATGACTTTGTGGCCTTAACGCCTTTAAACATTGATTTAACCAACTATGATGAACTCAAACGGCTCCAGTGGGAATTATCTTTCTGAACTCCGCAGGGAAATGGTCGAATCCCAGATTATTGCACGCGGAGTAAAGGACCCACGGGTTATCAAAGCCATGCTGGAGGTTCCTCGTCACGCCTTCGTCCCATCAGAATACATTGACCAGGCATACAACGATTATCCCCTGCCAATTGGTGCCGGTCAGACCATTTCCCAGCCATACATGGTTGCTGTTATGACGGAATTACTTGAGGTTAAGGATAACAATAAAGTTCTCGAAATAGGCACCGGCTCTGGATACCAGACTGCGATTCTTGCCAGACTTGCCAAAGAGGTCTATACAGTTGAAAGGATTCCCGAGCTTTCTGAGAGAGCTCAAAAAATTCTTCAAAAATTGGGCATTACCAATGTTTATTTCAAAGTTGGTGATGGCTCTGAAGGCTGGCCGGAGTACGCTCCTTATGATCGAATTATTGTGACAGCCGCTGCACCGGATATCCCGGAACCTTTAGCAGAACAGCTAAAAGAAGGTGGAATCATTGTCATCCCCATTGGGGATATTGGTGGGCAAATACTTGTAAAGGGAATAAAGAAAAATGGAAAAATCCTCAAAGAAGAGCTTTTCCCCTGTGCTTTTGTCCCTCTTAGAGGAAAGTACGGGTTTAATTAATACTCTTCTTCCTCAAATTCGTCGTAATAATCGTCATAATCTTCGGGCTCAAGCTCGAGCTCGAGAAGCTCAGCCTCGAGGGATGAGAGTGTTTCCCCGTAATCCCTGAAAAAGTTTTCAAGGTCGTTGGAGCTGATCTCCCCGCTCCTTGCGGATTCAACTGTATCCTCAATATCCTGCCTAAGTCTCAGGAGTTTTCTCTGAATCTTCTCAAGCTTGGTTTTAAGTCCAGCGTCGTCAATCTCCATCTTTAGATCATCTGCCCTTGAAAGAAGCTCACCAATTGCTTCGTACCATCCCTCTGTGAAATCTGTAACACTTTCCCAGATTCCAAGGATCTCTTCATCACTCAAACCCCGTATCATAGATTAACCTCCTTTTTGATGGTTCTTTAATATAACCATCCACACCCCACCGGTCAATAATTTTTAAATACGGATGGGACCAGATTTTTTAATAATTGGTCAGGGCCTAAAACCATCAGTAGCCGGATTTTGACATTTGAATATATTCATTTGGGGAATCCGCAGTAACTCGATTAATCATCTGGGAGATATCTGATTAATTGAACTTCACAAATGATGTGGGATGTTCGAAAATGTTGCGAATGGGGCTGCCACGCACGATGTGCGTGGCAGCCCCACTAAAATGGATTCACCTTTCAAGCAATCTCTAGATGGCTTTGTTCATCAAATCCAGTTTAAAAAACTATTATTCATCGAACAATTCGTGGCAAAATTTTTGATGTCAAAATGTCACAAAGACACTTGAAATTTAATCACCACCTTTTAATAATTATACCGATGGAGATTTTCATCCATATTCCGAGATTTAAAAAGAAAAGAGCCTATAACTACCAGAACAGTGTAGTGATTATTTATGCAGATCGAGTAGGTGTCAGGGATATCTGGGACATTCAGAAGCTGAGGAAGAAATGGGGACTTAGAGATGTATTGGTGCTCACCCAAAAACCACTTTCACCCAACGTTGAGAAGCAGGCCATTTTAAGAGACGTACCTGTAAAGGTAGTGAGCAATCCCAAAAAGGAAGCAAAATCGTTCAAGAAATCCTATGAGAAGAAAGGCATTCCCTGTTTTATTAAAAGCATTGAAGATATAACTGAACGCAATTTTACAATGGACCCTATGTAATAAAACTTGACACGACCATAACAGAATTTTTAGAATAAGGGCGGTGATAAAATGGGACTCTTTAAGAAAAAAGGTAAAAGCCTGAGTGATCACAAAATCCTGATCGCTTACGGAGACCAGATGGGTATTTTTGATGTATGGGAGTTTGGGAAATTAAAGAAAAAGTTTGACTTGGAGAGGGCAATAGCAGTTGTTAAGAAAAAACCCACCGAGAAGGTTTATGCTGAAGCCGACAAAAATGGTGTCGAAATCATAATTTCAAACAATCCAAGGCAGCATGCCGAACACCTCAAAAGGGAGCTTGAAGCTCCCGATAAGAAGGTCGGCGTGAAAAAGCTGGAGGAGGTGGCAGATAGATCATTATCGCAGGACCCGTGTTAGGATGGGTAGGGCTATTTAAATAAAAAGGAGGTTTAATGATGAACTCCTTACTGTTAGCTGTAATTGTGTATGCAGCCTATCTTGTGGCTTACCATACATATGGTAAGTATCTGGCCAACAAGATATTCAAACTGGATCCCAATAGAGTGACCCCGGCTCACGAGCTAAGGGACGATATTGACTACATGCCTGCAAAAAAAGAGGTGCTCTTTGGGCACCACTTCACCTCAATCGCAGGTCTTGGTCCCATCGTTGGTCCCGCAATAGCCGTGATCTGGGGTTGGCTACCAGCAGCTCTCTGGGTGGCACTCGGTCCAATCTTTCTTGGTGGAGTGCATGATTTCTCCGCTCTCGTGGCTTCTATGAGAAACAAGGGAGTGTCCATAGGAGAGCTCACTGCAAATCTGGTGAATTCCAGAACAAGATACCTCTTCTTGCTTATCATATTCTTCGAGCTGTGGATCGTGATCGCAATCTTCGCTCTGATTATGGGAATCCTGTTCAACATGTTCCCTCAATCTGTGTTCCCGGTCTGGATGGAAATACCGATTGCTATATGGGCAGGATACGCCATCTACAAAAAAGGCGGGAATCTCACCACCATATCTCTCATAGCTGTCGTGTTGATGTACATCACCGTTATTATCGGTGCATACTGGCCTCTTAAACTGCCTGGTCTCTTCGGACTGACACCAGTTGCCACGTGGCTCATTATCCTCTTGATTTATGCTTTCTTTGCATCCACATTGCCTGTCTGGACGTTGCTTCAGCCAA
>JALXCE010000252.1 GCA_026991055.1 Caldifarciminota bacterium
GGCAAGATTTACGCGGCCGATGTAAACCGGATATGGGAAATTGATGAGACAGGTTCAAAGTCCATCTGCTGCAGCCCCAAAGACTTCTCACTGAATGCCAGATTCCTGAATGACCTCGCGGTTCATGACGGAAAACTCTACGTTTCCGATACTTACACAAATCAGGTCTACGAAATCAATCTTTCAAAGAAAAAGCCCAAATTACTTTTTAAAATCCCCAAACCCAACGGTATTTGCTTCGCCCCTGACGGTAAGATGTTTGTCATCACATTCACGATCCCCGCGAGAATCTATCTTTACAGTCACGGCAAACTCAAAAAGCTCTTCGAAGACAAAAAATTCGAAGGTGGTGACGGAATCGTTTGCGACGGCAAACACCTTTACGCTTCTTTCTACCTTAGTGGGCAGGTGGTTGAATTTAACTTAAAAAAGGATAAAATCGAGTTTGTAAAGGTGCTAAAAGATGGATTAAAAACCCCGGCCGACATAGGTTTCTCACAAGACGGGATTCTATACATTCCTCAGCTTTCCATTGGAAAAATTATCGAAATTAATCTCAAGGAGGAGAAGTGATGCGATTTTTAAAGGTCTTCCTCATCACAGTTGCCATTGTAGTGGCATTAGTTGTTTTCGCCCTTTATCAATATTTCGGCAGAATGACTCCGCCAAACAATGCCACATACATCGTGGGAGTAAAAGACACCGTAAAGGTCGTTATGGACGATTACGGTATGCCCCACATTTACGCGAAAAACCTCGACGACCTTGTTTTTGCCCAGGGGTTTTTACACGCGCGAGACAGACTCTTTGGCATGGAATTAACAAGAAGGGCGGCGCAGGGCAGATTATCAGAAATTCTCGGTAAGGATTTGCTCGACACGGATATATTTTTAAGGACCATTGGATTTGACAAAATAATAGATTCTATCTGGGAAATCCTGACTCCCGAAGAAAAGCATATCCTTGAAGTTTACGCAAAAGGGGTAAATGCCTATTTGAAGCAGGGCAAAATGCCACCGGAATTCAAACTCCTTGGCATTAAACCCGAGCCCTGGGACCCTAAACAGTCCCTTGGATACATAAGACTCATGGGGTGGGACCTGTCCTCCGGCTTTAACTATGACTGGATACTGTATCAGATTCGCAGTAAAGTGGATAGCGCAAAATTTGCTGAAATCGTACCGTCATGCCCGTCCAACGCCCCGCAGATCATCCCCATAAACAAAAAATTCCTGATGGGCATGAAAAAATTCAAGAATATATTTGGTGGACTCGGTGTCTCGGGTAGCAATTCCTGGGTGGTCTCAGGTAAGAAATCCGTCACGGGCAAACCCATTCTTGCAAACGACCCTCACCTCTCAATTAAAATGCCCATTCTATGGTACGAAGTGCACCTTGTTGCACCCGGGATTAATCTCTACGGAGTTTCCCTACCCGCTCTCCCCTTTGTTGTCATTGGACACAATGACCGTATTGCGTGGGGTTTAACAAATGTAATGATGGACGACGCCGACCTCGTTATTGAAAAAGTCAATCCCGATAATCCCAACCAATACTGGTATCACGGGAAATGGGTCAATTTTATCATTAAAACCGATACAATCAGAATCAAAGGCAGCAAGCCCTACATCCTTAAGACCAAGTGGACGGTTCATGGTCCTGTAGTTTCGGACATCAAGAAAATCAAAGACAAGGTGGTCGCTCTCCGCTGGACAGGTTACATGAAGACTGACGAATTCAGAGCCATCCTTAAAATCGCTAAAGCGCATAACTGGAAAGAATTTTTAGACGGCGTCCAGTACTTTAAGGTACCGGGGCAAAATTTTGTTTATGCTGACGTAGATGGTAATATTGGATACGTGACAGGAAGTGGAATTCCTGATCGGAAACCGGGGCCATACTATCTCCCAATGAATGCAGATGATCCGGGAGTTAACTGGACAAACTTTATTCCTTTCGATAAAAATCCTAAGGTGTACAACCCTGAGCAGGGATTTATCGCTACAGCTAACTGTGTAATTGACTGGAATTTCCCCTACTATATCACTGTCTATTGGGAGCCTGCTGCGAGGATTGAAAGGATCAATCAGGTCCTGAGGAGCAAAGACAAATTCTCCATAGAAGATTTCAAAAAGCTCCAGATGGATGACACACCTCCATGGGATAAAGTTATTAAAAAACGCATGGTCAAAGACCTTTACTCTTACAGCGGCACTCCTCTTGAAAATAAGGCAAAGAAAATTCTCATGAACTGGAACGGCCAGGAAGATAAGGATTCTGTGGGTGTAACCATCTTCTACTTCACCCTCAAAAACATCATGCGTGAGACATTTGCTGATGAACTGGGTGACAGTCTTTATGAACAATTTGCCTCAATGGGGAATCAACCCCTTATCGTGCTCTACAAACTTTACCTTTATCCCTACGATTCGTGGTTTGACAATGTGAAGACCAAGAAAGTTGAGACGAGAAAGGACATTACCATAAAGGCATTCCGCGAGGCGGTTGCAGAACTTAAATCCCTGAGAGGCTCAAATCCATCTAACTGGAAGTGGGGTTATTTCCATACATTTGAATTCCATCATCCATTTGGCTCCAAGGCAATCCTGAGAAAAATCTTCAACCGTGGTCCTTATCCAGTTTCTGGGTCAAATATCAGCATAAACAAGGCCCAGTGGAAATGGGACAAACCTTTTAGCATGGTGACAGGACCTTCAACCAGACAGATTGTGGACCTTTCAAACATAAACAACTCTCTTGCGGTGATAGCATCTGGAAATTCAGGTATTTTCACGAGTAAACACTACGACGATCAGATAAAGCTATGGCTAAACGGGGGCTACAGACAGGTCTACATGGACAGGAAAGATATTTCAGCACACAGTGAAGGAACAATTTATTTGATACCTAAGTGAAGATGATGTGGGGCGCGGCTTCGCCGCGCCCCACATCTTTAAAAATCATGCTTAACCTGCTCTTAATTTTCATAATTTCACTCTCATGTAGTACGGCTTTTGATAATATTAAAAACGTCCACGCCTTTACCGCTGACTTCGAGGAAATTATCACATCTCCTGCACTTGGGAAAGGCACCATGAGAGGGAAAATCTGGTTTAAAAACGGCATGGCAAGGATAAATATTTACTCTCCGGACACAGAGGTGATTCTCGTCAGGGATTCAACGATAAAAACAATAAACTTTGCCGATTCAACTATGATAATCCAGAAGAAAACCGAGCAAACAGAGTTTTTCTTTAACCTAATCAGAAACGCCAGACTCTCACGGGTCAAAAGTGTAGGTGACACATGTTTCGCCCTTATAAAGCCCGAAATTGAGACCATAGACAGCATTTATTTCAAGTTTGATAAAGTGGGCAATCCTCTGGTCATAAAACTCTTTCAGGCCAGAACCACTGTAGGTGTTAGACTCCAAAATTTCAGGACAAAACAAACCGTCCCCGACTCCCTATTTAGGATAAAACCACCTGAGGGATTCCAGACGATTAATTTTTAATGAGAACGTAATTTTTCAAGTGAAAAAAGGTAATGGGAAATAGCAACAGTTCTTGGTGGAAAGCACTATGCTGGTCATAGACAGAGTTGATGATGGGATAACTGGTTATCATTTACTTCTGTTGTGGAAATTTTGGATTGAAGTGTATGAAATTTGAGGGTGCAGGGACGTAGTGTTAAAAAAAAGGATTTTTCTCACAGCTCAAAATAACTTCCTCTCCCCGCATAAATACTTGCGGGAAGAGGTTAGGTGAGGGGCCACAACTTAAATTTCTTTTATGTAAAAGTCTGAAAAGAATCACTGGTGGCCTCTTTTAGTACAGTTCTTTACTAACTCACAACAAAAAAGAAATCTCCTCTCCCCGCGTAAATTCTCTGCGGGTAGAGGGCAGGTGAAGGGCCACATCTTTAAAAATTTCAATCAAAATCCATAAATCTCCCTCTCCCGCTTTGCGGGAGAGGGTTGGGGTGAGGGTCAACTGTCAAGTACTGGAATGTGTTGACCATACACACCTATCAGACAAAGCTTGAGTTCCTGGAGTGGGATTTACTTTTTGTGCTTCCAAACAAAATTTTTCCTTTCCCACATTAATTCTTTGCGGGGAGAGGATTGAGGTGAGGGGTTACATCTGAATTTTTCCAGCAAAATACACTTAATAATCTACGAATTCAACGATGAATAGGTTCACGTTGAATTTCTAAAAGTTTTTCAAACACTAAGTTGATACTTTGTTTACAGGATATGGAAGCAATAGCTTGATTTGCAATACAGCAGAATTGGTTGAGCCAAATAATTTCAATTCAAGGGAAATTTAGGTGGGATTTTTAAATATGGTGGGCCTAGGTGGAGTTGAACCACCGACCTCGCGCTTATCAGGCGCGCGCTCTAACCAGCCTGAGCTATAGGCCCGTGTGTAATTAAAAAGTGGTATGTCTCTGGTGAAGGAGAGTATGTTTACTCCTTATGAAAGGAGGTGATCCAGCCGCACGTTCCCGTACGGCTACCTTGTTACGACTTCG
>JALXCE010000253.1 GCA_026991055.1 Caldifarciminota bacterium
ACAACATGCTTCAACTCGAGACCCGGCATGAGAAATCGGGATGCCTTTTTTAGCACCTCATTCGTGATCTCTGTATGGGATTCAATATAAAAGGGCTCATTTTTTGATTCAGCCCCGAGAATCAATGATGGGCCGGTACTAATGGCCGGCCGCGGGACAAATTCTCCCCGATAGCGTATTTTCACACCTGCACTTTTTAGAGCCTGAAGGATGAGCCGCACCGTGTCATTCTGTGCAATATATCTTGCATTTCCTGTTTTCGAGAAGAAGATCAGGTAGCGATAGATTTCTTCAGTTTTGGGTTTCCTAATCTCAATTTTTTCTGGAATTTTCATAGGTGGCAGCCCTTCTTTGCACAGTTTGAAGCCCATTTTCAGGAATGGACCGCACCCCGTGCATCCCTCGGTCATGCAATTGGACGTGTACTCCTCGTTCATTGCCCTGCGGTATTCGAGCTGCATGTACTTTTTGAAAATCATCACGTTGATATTGTCCCAGGGAAGTCTTTCGTTGAGCTCCCTTTCTCGGAGATATTCCCTGTAATCTATTCCAAGTTTATCAAATGCTTTTTCCCATTTTGAGAAATCAAACTGCTCGGACCAGCTTTCTAAAAATGCATCGTTTTTGTAGGCTTCAAAGAGGACTTTAGAGAGGCTCTCGTCACCCCTGCTAAGAATGCCTTCGAGGAGTGAATTGTAAGGATTGTGAAATGAAACCCTCAGGGTCCTTTCCCTTCGGGTGATGGACTTAATGATTCTAATTTTCTCGAAGATTTCCTCAGGTGTTTCCTGTCTTACCCATTGGAATGGGGTGTGGGGGCGTGGAACAAACGGGGAAATAGAGGCTTTGAAACTTATTCTTCTTGCCTGTCGAGCGATTCTTTTAAGAAAGTAGCCAAGTTCCCTGACGTCCTCTTCGGTCTCTGTTGGCAGTCCTATCATGAAATAAAGTTTAATGTGTCTCCAGCCAAATCTTTTCGCAATTTCGATGGATTTTTCAATATCTTCAAGTGGCACATTTTTATTTATAACCTTCCTCAGCCTGTCTGATGCTGTCTCTGGTGCGAGGGTGAGCCCGAATCTCCGCATGTCTTCCACTGCCTCGATGAGTTCAAGGTTAATGGCATCCACAGGTAGAGAAGGAAGAGAGACAAACACCTGATTTTCAAACTTTTCTTTAATTTTGACGATGAGCTCAACCAGCTCAGGGTAGTCAGAGCTTGTAAATGCGAGGAGTCCCACCTCATCCCATCCAGTGTATTTAACACCTTCCTCGATAATAGAAAGAACATCATCTACCTCGCGTTTCCTCAGTGGGCGATAAACCATCCCACCTTCACAGAATCTGCATCCCCGGGTGCAGCCGCGCATAATCTCGATAGTCAGTCGGTTGTGGACAATGTCTATGTTTGGAACAACCTGTCGCACGGGATAGAGCTCACGGGATAGTGGAGCTATTCCTTTTTTAGTCTTATTTTTTACGGCTGGGACATAGATTCCTTCAATTTTTGCAAGTTCCTTAAAAAGCTCGTCTCTTGTGATTTCACCGATTTTCCAGCTAAGGAGTAGGGGAGTGGCCTCTTTAACTGATAATTCCGCTTCTCCTACGAAGAAAACATCCACAAATTCCTCGAGTGGTGCGGGATTCAGGGCTGCGGGGCCTCCGAGCACGATTATCGGGTCTTTCCCCCTTCTATCATCGCGGCGAAATGGGATCTGGCCTAAATCCAGGGCGAGGAGGAGGTTGGTGTAATTTAGTTCCGTATGCATGGAGAATCCAATTACATCAAATTTATTGAGTGGTGTGTAGGTTTCAAGTGAGAACAAAGGGATTTGCTCCTTTTGCATGAGCTCCAGCGCGTCAAGCCAGGGTAGGAAGACGCGTTCTGCATAAACTTCGGGAATGGAATTTAGCACGTGGTAGATGATTTTGAGTCCGAGATTGGACATGCCAACTTCGTAGATTTCGGGGTAAACAAGGGCAAAACGAAGTTTGTAATTATCTTTATAGACTGCATTCCTCTCCTGCCCGATGTAACGAGCAGGTTTTTCGAGTCTTATCAGGTCATTTCCAAAGGGGTGCCGCATCGGGAAAAGATACCATCAGTGGGGTAATATTTCAAGGCTGGAAAAGCCTTTAAGAAGTTGACTTAAAATATCCACTCCCATATCGATTTGAAGAACAAAAAGAATAACACAATCATTGATACATTTAAGATAGTGCCTAAAATGTAGTATTGCTGGTTTTCCTTATCCCTTGCATTGAGAGCAATGAACTTCGCAGCAAGATACCATCCAACAATGTCTAATTTTTCAGTGAAAATTGCTACAGTTAAAAGTAGGATTGCCTCAAATAGGCCGATAAATTTTCCAGTGTCTCTTGATATACTTTTGAAAAGCTCTTTCACTACTTTCTGTTGTTCTACATTGTCCCCGATTCTTTGCGTAAGTAGTTCATAATTCTCTCTTGTAAACTTATCCGTCATATAAAGTGTTTTTTCTATAGGGTCATACCATATTCCATCCATATCAGCGATAAATATTTTTGGGAAATCCTCAACGTGGATTTTTCTCGTAACGGTGACTGATAAACTGGCGATAATTCGTGGAATCAGAAAATCGACGAATAAGATTATATAAATTAACAGAGCCAATGACACTTCTAATAGAAGCATAAACTATAACCTTCCAGGGTTATATCGTAGACTATAACCTTCAGAGGTTATAGATTTTAACTGCAGATTGATCTCGTTCTCCAAAAGTTCCTGCTCTTCGAAAAGCATGGACTTCATCATTTTAGATACTGCCGGCTGGGTCATCCCCATGAGATAGGCAAGTTTTGTCTGAGAAATCTTTTGATCAGAATTTTTCAAATTGATAATGATTTTCCTCAACTCACGCTGTCTTGAAGTCCACCTCTCTCTAATGTTGTATGCCGTATTCTTCAAAATTCCCAATAGGCGATCAGTATCTGGATAACCGGATGAAAAGTCGAAGAATTTACGGTCTCTGTGAGCATTTTCCAGGGCTGATTGTGCTCTGTAAAGAGCTTCACCCGTTGTGGTATGAGGTGTTTCCATCAAGTTTAGATTTCCGGTACCTATGCCCCATCTAAGTTTAATTTTTACGTTTTTTAAAAAAAGTTCCTCTTCGTAACTCAAGAGAATATTGTTTATTTCCCAGGGATTTTTAAGGAGTATTATAAGTCTATCCCCGGCTGTCATCTCAATGGGGAATAACAAATATTTTTCAAACCTGTTTGTAACTTTTTCATTTATAGTCATAAGAATTTCCTGCTTTTGTGGCCAGTCTTTTAATTTTCTGTGCCTTACGACATCAGCTAAAATTGCTCCAAATACCAAGGATTAACCTCCATTGACTTCACGTGTACAATTTTCCCAAAACCTTATCACGCATCCATTAATGAATTTTAAATGGTTGAGGTGTTAATATCAACAGTAGTCCTGGGTACTAAGCTTTTATTAAGGGAAATAGCAATTGAAAAACTTGTTCATCCCCCACACGTTTCCTAAAAAGAGAAAGATTTACAGATATTTGATCTCTACGTTGAAGGTCTTGTCGGTTATAGTGAGGATGGCGTAGCTCTGGCGACGGGCATAAATGGTATCGGTGGGAGTTCCTGGATTTAAAAGGTGAACACCGTCAACTTTTTTAAAAACAGGGATGTGGCTGTGGCCAAATATTATGAGATCAACGTTCTCCCCCTCGAAGACTTTCATCACACGTTTTTCAATACCGTAAGGTGCGCCAAACCCATGAGTGAGACCAACCCTGACCCCCTCCAGGTCAAAAATTTCTTTCTCTTTTAACAGATGAAACAAATCAATTTCGTCCATGTTGCCATGGACAGCTTTCAAAGGTTTTACACTTTTTAGTTGTACATAAAAATCAACTGTTGTGAAATCTCCCGCATGTATTATTAAGTCTGAGGACTCGATATCTTCCCATATGACCTTCGGAATATCCCTCGCCCTTGAAGGTATATGGGTATCAGATATCACAACAGCCCTCATTTCTTTTTCTTATGCCTATCTCTTTTCCTTCTTTTCTTTAGCTTATGCTTTTTGATCTTTTTTCTCTTTCTTTTTCTTCCACAAGGCATTCACTTACCTCCCTTTTTGGAGTTTAACATTCTTGTAACTGTTTTCGACGGCTTGAAAACCACCGTTTTCTTATCAGGGATATAAATATCCTCGTTGGTTCGGGGGTTTTTGCCCTTTTTGCCTTTCCTCATCTTGGTCGTAAATATACCGAAGCCTCTTAGCTCCACTCTCTCCTCGTTCAGGAAGGCCTCTTTCAATGTGGCAAGCATAGCCTCCACCATGACCTTCACATCTTTTTTAGTAAGCCCGGTTTTCATGGAAATCTGGGTTACTATATCATCTTTTGTCATGATTCCCCCTTATCTCAGTTCTTTGATTCTTGCAGCTTTACCTCTTCTCTCTCTGATGTAGTAAATTCTGGAGCGTCTAACCTTACCCCTTCTAA
>JALXCE010000254.1 GCA_026991055.1 Caldifarciminota bacterium
CTTTCCTTGCCCCTCCCGAGGTGCTCGAATGTGCCTCGCAGGGTGAAATTCAGAGCGGAGGTTCTGCTACATCTTTTGCCTTTGGGGCAGGATTGCTCTATACCTTCAAAAGGGCCAAATTTGCCGTAGTATTGGACAATTTCGGCTCTCCCCTCGTTTACACTGAAGGTGGCCATAAAAATGATCTTCCAAGACTCCTGAGAGTGGGGGTATCCTACAGACCCATATGGACCAAGATTCACAAGGTCTTGCTTTCTGCTGATATAAACAAAATCCTTGTTGGTATCCAGGAAGATTATAGCAAAAAGGGATTGAGCTGGATCCTTCAGGAGGCATGGAAGCACTTGGGAGTTGAATACACATTCTACAACATAATCTCGTTGAGAATGGGATACTTTTACGACAAATTTGGCTGGAGAAAAGGAATCACCTTTGGTGCAGGAGTTCGTTTCAAAAATTTCCAGCTGGATATTGCTGATGACTCCAGAATTTACGACTTCGAGGAGAGCTCAAACAGAAGATTTTCCATCACCTACATCTTGCAGTAAATTAAAGAACAGCAGCGAGCTCTTCATTTGAAACTTCTACTGGAGCCTTGGTGTATTCTACCCATTTTCTGTCCCGCAGGATGAATCTTTTGGGCACTACTCCCCTACCCTGGTTTCTCAGCTCTCTACCTTCTTGAATTATTTCCCATGGATCATGCTTCTTAAAAAACTTGTAAACGTCCATCTTGTCAAAGCCAATGTAGGTTATCTTCATATTGGTCACCACCCCATCATCCCTGGCTTTAATAATCTTGTACCATGTTTTAAACGGGATATGGGCAGTGAGACCAGCAGTGAGATCAAGCACCTCCTCGAAGGTAAGGTCGAGGTTGAGCATCAGCATCACATCTCCAGGGCTTATCAATCTGCTCATTTCCATGTCCTCCTTTCTTATACCTATATACGGCAATTTTTCTGCCATTCCAGAATTCCCCTTAAAATGGCCGTTTTCGGTGTTGCAAATTGCAAAACAGCCTCGCTAAATTGCAAAATAAATCACTTTGCCACATAATTCCTCAACTCCATGAAAAGCTTTCAAAAAGACCTGAAACTGATCGTTATACTCGTTGCTGTCATTCTCTTCGTTCGCATATTTCTCATCCAATCCTATCTCATTCCGACAGGCTCAATGGAAAATACACTCTTGCCAGGTGATTTCGTAATGGCTCAGAAGTTTAGCTACCTTTTCGGCCATCCCACACCGAGTCGAGGCGAAGTAGTTGTTTTCAAATACCCGTTGAGCAAGTATCGAATTTTCATAAAAAGATGCATTGGCCTTCCTGGAGATACCATTAAAATTGTCGATAAAAAGCTATACATAAATGGGGATTTGCAGAGAGAACCTTATGTGGTACACTTAGACTCTAAAATTATTCCCGGTCTCAAAGACAGCTTCGAATTTCAAAAACGCTGGGAAGAGAGAAAGTTTACCGACGAGGAACATGTGAGAGACAACTTTGGCCCTGTGGTAGTACCTCCTGGCACCGTTTTTGTAATGGGAGACAATAGAGACTATTCCTATGATTCAAGGTTCTGGGGTCCTTTACCGGTTGATAATATCATTGGGAAGCCCCTAATAGTTTTTTTATCCATCAACACAAAGGGTAAACTCTGGAATAAGGTAAGATGGAATCGCTTATTCAAAATTATCCGATAGTAATCGCTATTATCATCGCCGCTCTCATTATCATCCTCTTCTACCTTTTAAAGAGACCTAAGGAACGGTATATCAAAGTTGATAGCCTATTCACGCCCGCAGAGCTCAAATTTTACAAAATTCTCGAAGAAGTGGTGGAAGAATACAAAATTTTTGGTAAAGTCAGAGTAGCCGATATTATTAAGGTTGACAGTGAGAAAGCCAGAGGAAACTATCTCAAATATTTCAATAAAATTGCCAGGAAACACGTTGATTTTCTCCTATGCGATCCGGGTACCCTCGAGCCAGTTGCAGCCATCGAGCTGGACGACAGGTCACATGAAACTCAAGAGAGGGCCGAGAGAGATGTTTTCCTTGATAAAGCCTTTAAAATGGCAGAACTTCCACTCCTCAGGTTCAAAGTCCGGGCAAAATACGATAAAATTGAAATAAAGAAAAGGATAGAAGATGCAACTGGATGAAAATTTGCAAGCCGCTCTAATAGATGCCCTTCACCACATAACCTTTGGGACTTTCGTTAATCTGCCCATTGTCATTAAAAAACCAGCCTACATCATTGCCGTAATCATTTTTTCCATGCTTCTCGACACTGACCACGTAATCCAGGCGAGAAGTCTCTCAGTTAAAAAAATGCTGAACCTCGGTGGCAGACCCGCATTTCATTCCCTTTTAATAGTTGTTTTAATCACGCTCCTCACGTACATTCCTACTAAATCTATAACTTTCTCTGCAGTTGCTTTTCTCTCTATGCTATCTCATCTGATCTGGGATCTTGCAACCGGTGGTGTTAGCCTCTTTTTCCCACTCAAAAAAATTTACAAGTTGACCAAAGTCCAGGCAGTTTTTGCCTTTGTCCTGCTTTTTGGTTTCTCTCTTTCCCTGCTATGAAAGTACTATTCCTGTTTCACATGCATCAACCTCCATACAAACTGGGAGACAATCCCCCACACTACCCAATGCCCTGGGTTTTCACTCACCTCATCAGGGAATATTACGATGTGGCAAGGAGTTTGATGGAGGTCGAAACTCCGGCCGTTACCATCAACTTTTCGGGCTCACTTATTGAGCAGATTGAGGATTATGCGAGTGGAAACTTCACAGACGAGTTTATTGAAAGATTCAAAATGGACCCGCGAGAATTGTCCAAGGAAGATAAAATTTTCATACTCAGGAACTTCTTCTCTGTAAATTACGAGCACAGGATTAAGCCCTTCAAGAAATATTTAGAGCTTTATGTAAAGCGTGGCACGCCATCCAACCTTGAGGAAAAGGTTGAGAGGTTTGAAGAGCAGGAGTGGCGAGATATTCAGGTTTTTTTCTTCTTAAGTCAGATAAGTCTTTATTACCAGCGAGAAGATGAAACCATTAAAGAATTGATTCCAAAAGGGCGAGGATTCACCGAAGAGGATAAATCAAAACTACTTGAGAAGTGCTTTGAAATTGCGTCCAGAGTGCTACCGCTTTACAAAGAGCTAAAAGAGAAGGGGCTTGAGATTTCCTTTACTCCCATGTATCACCCAATACTGCCTTTGATCATTGATTCCAGCGAAGCGAAAAATTCGAATCCTGGATGTGTGCTGCCTGACCAGCATTTTTCTTCGGAAGAGGATGCTCTCGAGCAGATAAAGCGGGGGAGACAAAAGGTCTCCAGTGTCTTTGGGGAAATAGCCGGCTCCTGGCCTGCAGAGGGAAGTGTCTCAGATAGAGCAATCAGAATATATTCTCAGGCTGACGTTAAGTGGATTGCCACCGACGAAGAAATTCTAAATAGAACCATCGGGAAATTCCGCGAGAGTGAGTTTTATGGCGGAGACCATCTTTACCGGCCTTACAAATTGGGTGGAGTAAACGTGTTTTTCAGAGACCATATCCTTTCCGACCTCATCGGATTTGTTTATAACCACTGGGACATTGAAAAAGCTGTTGATGACTTTATCACGAGACTCGGGAAAATCGAGGAGAGAAATCCAAATGCCATTGTCTCTATCATCTTAGATGGTGAAAATCCCTGGGAGTACTATCCTGATGGAGGAACCGAATTCTTGCCCAGGCTACTTGGAGAAATTTCAAAAAGAATTGAATTAACCACTTTTAGCAAGGCTGAGGCAGAGAGAGAGCTTGAGCACATTCATCCCGGCTCCTGGATTAATGCCGATTTCTCTACCTGGATATGTGATCAGGAGAAAAACACTGGATGGACATACCTGTCCCGAGTCAAATCTCTAATTTATCAGAAGGTTAAGGAAAATCCACGGGCTTACAGAGCGTGGCTCATGGCCGAGGCATCAGATTGGTTCTGGTGGTTAGGTGAGGGTCATCCTTCATTCTATGCACCTGAATTTGACAGGATTTTCAGGGAACATCTCAAGAATGCTTTCAGGTATATCGGAGTTGAGCCACCGGAATTTCTCGATATTCCTATCAAATCACGTGCTGAAATGGGCGAAATCATTGCACCTATGACTTATTGCACTCCCATTCTTGATGGCAGGGTAACAAACTATTATGAATGGAGGCTTTCCGGAATTATCAAACCCGGATTTACTACAATGACAGCCGCAGAGAGCCCGATTGAGGAAATCAGGTATATTTTTGATGATAAAAATCTCTACCTTCTCTTGAGTATCGCTAAAATGCGGGCTCAGGAATTCTTATTGAAAGGATTTGATATTCTGGTTGAGGTTAGAGAAGATGATCACGGAGCAAAATTTATCATATCAGAAAACCCACGGGTTGAGAGACCGGAACATGCTGAGATAAAAATCTCATGTGGCAAAATCCCGGACTCCATCGGATTCTGCGCCAGGTCAAAGCTCGAGATTGCAATTCCCAGAAATTTAATCGGAAATACAGAGACTCCAGCTCTGAGAATCCAGGTTTTGAGGGATGGCAATCCCCTTTTCTCCTATCCTCAGGAGGGATTTTTTATTCTGAAACGAACCGAATACGACCCTGATGCTGTTTACTGGTGACTTCCCTGTCTTACAAGTTTCTCCGCCTCATTCAAAATCTTCAGAACCCTTAATCCTTCGCGCCCATCAGAGTAAGGTGGCTCACCTGTGATTATCGATTTTGCAAATTGTCTGAGCTCTTCCTTGAGGGGTTCTTTCTTTTCAATGGGGATGGGCTTCCTTTCGGCCTTTTCGGCAACCGGTATTTTCCCCTCAATCCATTTGATCTTATGGGGATAGAGGAAAAGCTTCTCCTCTGTTAGGTCGTCAAAAAGCAACATAGCTTCACTGCCCACCACCACGAGCTTCTGCTCCTTAAACGGATGTAGCCAGCTCACAAAAATGTGGCCACGGATATTGTTTTTGAACTCAAAGTCCATCAGGGTAACGTCGAAAATTTCTGGTGTAATGTAAGAGCCACCGGAGGCACTGAGTTTAATTGGCTCCTCACCCACGAGATTTAGAATTACTGAAACATCATGGGGAGCAAAACTCCAGATGATGTTTTCCTCGGTCCTGAGTTTGCCGATATTGAGCCTGTTGGAGTAAATATAATAAATCCTTCCAATTTCCCCGGACCTTATCATCTCCTTCATCTTTATAACGGCCGGATGGTAGTTGAGGATATGCCCAACCATAAGGATTTTCCCGGACTCATCGGCCAATTTTATAAGTTCCTCCGCTTCTTCAACTTTAAGGGCGAGGGGTTTTTCGACAAAAACATGCTTACCTGCAAGGAGTGATTTTTTTGCAACCTCATAATGGGTCACAGCTGGTGTGGCAATGCAGACTCCTACAACCTCTGGATTTTCTAAAATCTTTTCGATGGAATCCACAAACTCAACCTCAGGGTACTTCTCTTTCAGCTCTGCACGCCGCTCGGGGCTGGCATCAAAAACAGAATGAATAAATCCAAGCTCATAAAGGTTCCTCAGAATATTCTTTCCCCAGTAGCCTGCTCCGATGAGGCTGATTTTACCTTTAAGTTCTTCCATTTCGCTTTCTCCTTAAACGTTGTATTTTTCAAAGTTTTTGTAGAGATCAAGATTTTCCTGGAACCAGAGATAAGTCTCCTTTAAGGCTTCCTCAAAGGAGTAATGAGGCTCCCAGCCTGTAAGCTCTTTCGCTTTTCCAAAATTACACTCCAGAACCTCAACCTCGCTCTTTGGAGGCCTTATCCTCTCTTCCTCTTCAATAACTTTCACTGGTTTGCCATGGATTTTTGAAACCATATCAACAACCTCTGAAATGGCAAAACTCCTGCCCGTTCCAATGTTAAATACATCACCGATGGTTTTCTCATGCAAGCCCACCTCTATGATTCCACGGACAGTGTCCTTCACGTAAAGAAAATCTCTCTTCGTGGACAGATTCCCGAGTCTAACTACACCATTTTTAATTGTCTGTGTGATAATGGTCGGGATCACAGCTCTGAGGGACTGGCGAGGGCCGAAGGTATTGAAAGGCCTTACAATAGTTACAGGCAAATCAAAGGACCTGTAATAGGTTAGTACCAGCATGTCCGCTGCCACCTTCGTGGCAGCATAAGGAGACTGCGGGTTGTAAGGATGCTTCTCATCGATGGGAATATATTGGGCTGTGCCGTAAACCTCACTGCTGGAAACGTGAACAATTCGCGATATTTTGCCGCTCATCTTGGCAGCTTCAAGGATGTTGTAGGTTCCCTCAACGTTTGTCCTGATGTATGCAATCGGAGTCTCGTATGAGTAAGGAATTCCGATGAGGGCAGCAAGATGGAAGATCACGTCCACGTCTTCGACCATTTTTTTAACTGAATCAAAGTCACGAATGTCACCTCTAATGACTTCTACATCTGTTTTGACGTAATCAAGCCATCCCCAGCGATCCTGAGAACTATACCGCACCAGGGCTTTCACCTCGAATCCTCTCTCGGTGAGAAGTTCGGTGAGATGTGAGCCTATGAACCCACCCGCACCTGTAACAAGAGCTTTCATAGCCACAATTTTACATGCAACCCAAAAGTTTTATCAAGCGTGGGGGACATATTGCAAGCCCTGTGCTAATCGAAAATTTTTGAAGAAAAAATCTGGGCGGATTTGAATTTCTCATAGTAGATTTTTCATCCTCGCTAAATTAATTTGGCAAATCAATCAACCCAAGAACGGCTGTAATATTACGAAATGACCTTCAGGAAAATTACCTTTTGAGATTACCTTTAGTGTAGGATTAGGACTTTATTTCCTAATAGTTAGGTATTATAATCCTAATATGAATATTGACTCGAAAGAATTAGATCAAATTCTTAAAGCATTGGACCGACAAATAGGGTTGGAAGGAGGAGAGCAAGTATCTCTTGTGGTAATTGGTGGAGCTGCGCTTAATGCATTAGGACTGATTTCCAGAACTACCATGGATGTTGATGTGTTGGGTGAGATCATGGAAACAGGAAAAGGTGTCAAGATCAGGAAAATCAATGACTTCCCGGATTTTTTGAAACGTGCAATTGAAAAAGTCCAAAGAGATTTTGGCCTTCAAGATAATTGGTTTAATCTGGGACCCGCTTCACAATTAGATCTGGGACTACCTTCAGGGTTTGAGTCCAGACTTATTCGTAAAAACTACGGGAAATACTTATCTGTGTATTTTCCAAGCCGTTGGGATTTGATCCATTTAAAATTTTTTGCCTCGATTGATAGGAATTCATACCATGTCCAGGACCTTCTTAACCTAAAGCCAACCGAAAAGGAAATAGAATCAGCAGCGAGGTGGGTCTTAACCCAGGATGTTTCTCAAGAATTCAGGCTCCTCACTAAAAACTTCTTGAAGAAAATTGGCTATGAGCAAGTTGCAGAAAAACTTTAAAGAAACACTTAGAGACGCATTGACGCAACTCCTATGGAAGCAGTGGAGTACTCTTGGGATAGCTTCTTTTGTAGAACCACAGAAAACATGGGTAATTGATCCCGAAGCCCTTATGGTAGCAACAACATTTTGGCAAAATGAAGATTTAAGACTTTACGAAGTTGCCAGGGTGTGGATTTTTAAACATCGGGATTACTGGATGCAAACGCGATACAAAAAAATCATAAAATACTGCATTGAAATGGAAAAGGGGTTATTAAGGAAATCTAACTTGATTAACTTCCTACAGTATAAATTATCCCTGCAGGATCCCCAACATATACACGAAAGGCGGAGAGAAATTCTCAAGCCACTTCTAACTAAAAATCCCCCTCTTATCCGTTTAAAACTGCGTGGAATTTTTGGGCGAGAAGCAAGGTCAGAGGTTTTTCTTTACTATCTATATCACAGGGAGGGAACATCATTATCTATCGCCAAAGAGACTTTCCTTGAGCAAAAATCCGTTTACAGCGTCGCAAAGAAATGGCAAGAAACTGGAATGCTCGAAAGGCGAATTGGGAAAAAGACTGGTTATGTTATGCCTGATCGAGTTAAAAAGGCGTGGCTTAATGCGTTAGAAATCAAGACGTTGCCACAATATCTCAATTGGGGCAGAGTTTTTACAGGATTGTGCCTAATAATGGAAGCTCTGAGTATAGAGCCGTGGGGAAATGATTCATATTTACGCTCGTCATTTTATAGAGATATACTTCCTTTATTTGCTGAACTTAGGGAAAAATTACGTATCTCTTTTCCTGAACCGACATTATATCCTGGCGAAGCTTTCACCTCCGTATTTGAAGATTTTGTAGTCAGTGCAATGAATAAACTGGAGTCGTTAGAATAAAACCATGGGAAAACTATCCAAGGAGAGTATGTAAATTCAACGTATTCAAAAAACCAAAGACCGAGATAAGTAACCGATACATTCGCTGCAAACTTCAGATTAATATCCTCCCCCCACGTGAAAATTGGGGGAGATTCAGTTATAATGAACCACTATGCAGAACGACTATATCCTGAGAGCTATTATCGGTGAAGACGAGGCACTGGCACTGATTGCCATTTCCACGAAAACTGTCGAAGAGGCAAGAAGTATTCATAAGACATTCCCAACCCCCACAGCGGCACTGGGTCGTGCACTCACCATTGTGGGCATGATGGGAGTTACAATGAAAGGAAAAGAAAGGATTTCCCTGCAATTCATCACATCTGGCAAGATACAGGAAATTTACGTTCAGGGAAACGCAGAAGGTCATGTCCGTGGCTACATAAAATGGCCACAGGTTGAGGTTCCATTCACTCAGGATGGCAAGCTCAATGTAGAGGGGGCCCTGACAAACAAAGGGTTTCTCTACGTCGTAAGAGATTTTGGCTTTGGTGAACCCTTTGTGGGCTCCATTCCTCTTCAAACCGGGGGAATTGCCACCGACGTCGCATACTACTACACCGTTTCCGAGGGTATCCCCTCAGCAGTTGGAGCCGGTGTACTTGTTGGAGAAGACAACCACGTGATTTCAGCAGGTGGTTTCATTGTTCAGCCACTTGCAGGCTCGGCACGGGACGAACTTCTCGAAAAGCTCGAGAAAAACATTAAAAACATGCCACCGGTCAGCAGCATGATAGCCGACGGAGCCTCTGCCGAAGACATCTTAAGCGAAATCTCGAAAGGAATTGGATACCGTGTAACCCAGATTCATCCCCTGAAGTACAAGTGCACATGTTCACACGATCGAGCAAAAAGAGCCCTTCTACTCCTTGACCTCGAAGAATTAATGAGTATCTTAAAGGAAGACCACGGAGCCGAAGTAAAATGCGAATTCTGTGGCAAAATTTATCGCTTCAGCGAAGATGACATTGAAAAAATCATTGAGGAGAAGACCCAGAATCTTCCACAGGCATGAAAAACATCAGAAACTTTTCGATCATAGCTCATATTGACCACGGGAAATCTACGCTCGCGGATAGATTCCTGGAGATTACGGGAACCCTCAGACTATCAAAAGATGCTGAGCAGGTTTTAGACTCCATGGACCTTGAAAGGGAACGCGGGATTACCATTAAAATGCACCCGGTTAGAATGGAATATGAGCTTGACGGAGAGAAATACATCCTGAACCTCATTGATACCCCCGGGCACGTGGATTTTAACTACGAAGTATCCCGCTCTCTTGCCGCCTGTGAAGGTGCCATTCTGCTTGTAGATGCAACTCAGGGTGTGGAGGCACAAACAATTTCAAATCTTTATCTCGCTGTCGAGCAAAACCTCGAAATAATCCCGGTCATCAATAAAATAGACCTGCCAAACGCGGAACCAGAGCGAGTAAAAGAACAACTCATGGAACTCATTGGAGATGACAACATTTTAGAGGTTTCAGCTAAGGAAGGATGGGGTGTTGAAGAGCTGATAAAAGAGGTTATCCGAAGGGTTCCCCCACCGAAAGGTGATCCGAAAAAGCCACTCAAAGCCCTGATTTTTGATGCCAAATTTGATGATTACCGGGGTGCTGTCCCCTACGTCAGGGTTTTTGATGGAGAAATCAAACCCGGAATGAAAATTGCATTTAAATCCACTGGCAAGGTCTATGAGGTTACGGAAGTCGGCTATTTTAAGCCCAAACTTGTAAAAACCGACAGGCTCGTAGCCGGTGAGGTCGGATACGTTATCGCAGGAGTCAAGGACCTCAGGGATGCCCGCGTGGGTGACACCATCGTAGAGGCCCGACACTTTGATGAAACCGAGGCACTCCCCGGCTATCGTGAGCCCAAGCCCATGGTTTATGCCGGAGTCTATCCCACCATTCCCTCGGAGTTTCCAGAGCTCCAGAAGGCACTGGAGAAATTAAAGCTCAATGACGCTGCTCTTGTCTATCAGGGGGAGGTTTCACCAGCCCTTGGCCCCGGCTACAGGGTGGGATTTCTTGGGCTCCTTCACATGGAAATTTTTAAGGAAAGGCTCAAAAGGGAATTCGGACTCGAAGTCATCATTACTACCCCAAACGTAAAATATCGCGTGGAGCTCAACAACGGTGAGATTATCGAAATAAATTCACCACGTGACTTTCCCGATGACTTCAAAAGGGCCTTTGAACCCTTTGTAAGGGCTGAGATAATCACACCGCAGGAGTATGTTGGGCCGATTGTCGAATTCTGCCAGAAACGACGTGGGATTCAGAAAAATATGCAGTACCTCGATTCTCGCACCATGATAATCGAGTATGAGTTGCCTCTCGCAGAGGTAATCTTCGATTTCTTTGATAAGTTAAAAAGTGTATCCCGCGGCTTTGCCTCCCTCGACTACGAATTTTTAGAATACCGTGAATCCGACCTGGTAAGACTCGACATCCTTGTGGCAAGAGAAAAAATTGATGCCCTCGCTGTAATTGTTCATCGTGAAAAGGCCTACTACGTCGGCCGTGAGCTCGTGACACGTTTGAGGAAGCTAATCCCAAGGCAGCTCTTTGACGTGGCAATTCAGGCAGCGATAGGGAAAAGAGTGATAGCAAAGGAAAGAATTCCTGCCATCAGAAAAGATGTCACGGCCAAGTGCTACGGTGGTGACATTACGAGAAAGCGTAAACTCCTTGAAAAGCAGAAAGAAGGAAAGAAACGCATGAAAAAGCTCGGGAAGGTAGAGCTCCCCCACGAAGCATTTTTAGGTTTGATGAAGGTAGATGAAAACAAGAAAAAGTGAATTCATCAGTCGAAGTCCTGAAGAAACAAGAAAAATCGCAAGAGACCTGGCATCAAGGCTAAAACCCCCAAAGGTCATCGGATTGCAGGGAGACCTCGGTGCCGGAAAGACCGTTTTTGTGCAGGGATTTGCCGACTATTTTGGCATTCAGGAGGTGAGAAGCCCATCTTTCACGCTCATCAATGAATACAAAAATTCTGTAAAAATATACCACGTGGACCTATACAGGATTGAGGCTGTGGATGAGCTTTACCCTGCTGGATTTTTTGATCTTCTTGAGGACCCGAATGCATTCACACTCGTCGAATGGCCTGAAAAAGTGGCTGAAGTTGTGAATTTTCACGTAATGGTTTATATTTATCACCTGAGCGAGCTATCCAGAAAAATTGAGATTGTTGAATTTGTCCCCAATCTTTGAATTCCATCGTTTCCGAATAATTATTCACTCTGAAAAAATCCACGTTTAATGGGAGGAAGGATATGTTAGAACTCATTGATAAGGTGCCACTAAGTGAAATAGTGGTTATCAGGGATAAGCTGCTTGAGAAGCAGCGGAACGGTGAGAAGGTTTATCGCTTGGAAAGCGGTACCCCGAGCTTCAACGTTCATCCGAAGGTAAAAGAGGCTATGAAAAAAGCCATTGATGAAAATAAAACCTTCTACACCGAGGGGTCCGGGATTGAACCTTTAAAGCAGGTAATTGCGCAAAAACTTGCAAGGAAAAACAATCTTACAGCAAAGAGCACAAAAAATATTCTCGTGGGTCAGGGTGGAATGGGAACCCTTTACATGCTCATTCATTCTCTTGTGGGCCCGGGAGATAAAATACTCATTCAGGCTCCTGTCTGGATTTCCATTAAGAATATCTCCATGCTTACAGGGGCAGAAATCATTGAGCTTCCAACCAAAAAGGAGCTTGACTTCAACTGGGATTTAAATGAACTGGAAGACACAATTAAGAAAGAAAAGCCCAAAGCGGTTGTTTATGTGAATCCCGGGAATCCAACAGGTGGGGTGGGTGATAAAGAATATATGCACAAACTCGCTGGAATCCTTGAAAAATACGGAGTCTATCTTGTGGAAGACGTGGCTTATGAGGATATTGTGTATCCGGGAGTGGAGTACGAAACCATTTTTTATCTAAATCCAGAATTATTCTTCCCGTCATTTTCCATGTCCAAATCACAGGCCTTTTCGGGCTTGAGGATTGGCTACACCTATATCGAGAACGAAAAAATTCTCACAAGGGCTCGCAAACTCCTGCTCTATACCACAAATGGAGTGAACTCTGTAGCGCAATGGGGAGCGACCGAGGCCTTGAAAGCAGAGTACGATGATTATACGCGTGAAATGGTGAAGGAATACCAGAAGAGAAGGGATATCCTGTATTCGGCTCTCACAAGCATTCCCTTTTTCAAAATGGCTGGACCACCAAGAGGTGCCTTTTATCTATTTCCTGAGATTGATGAGGAAAAGTACCGCGAAGTTATGGAAAAGAAAGGGGTAAAGGTGGAACCTGATGCCAATTTAGGTGTACATCTTCAGAGGTATTTACTTGAGCACAACATTGGCTCAATCCCAGGGCACAACTTTGGCTCACCGCACAACTTTATAAGATTTGCCTATTCCATTGCAACCGAATACATCGAGGAAGCAGCAGAGAAAATAAAGGAAGTGCTGGGGTAAAGTAGCTTTGCAGATATAGCCTGCAGATTTGATGAGAATTTTGGGCATGGTCATTTGAAAAATGACCATGCCCAAAAATCATATTTTTTAAGTGATCATAGAGGAATTCTCCCCACCTGTATCCTTCCCCCACGCACTTTCGTGCGTGGGGGAAGGATAGGAAGGAGAATATCATCAAAAACTCCCACTACATGCTCACATCTGAATAGTCGATACCATATTAAAAAGAGAGAATTAGTGCTTAATATGGGGCGAACAAACAAAAATTGCTCATAGGAAGTAATTTTCACAGGAATTCCCCATCTTATCACAAGTTTCAGCTTGCAGTTTAAGACGCACTCAAAAAGGTCATCCATCGAGGGTTTTGAGCGGCCTAATACTCCCCTGCCCTACCAATGTTTGAAAAACTCCATTGGGCTTCACCCCGATGGCCTCTGACATTTTCGCAAGATAACTTCCCCACGAGAGAGCGATCTTTCACGTGGAAGATAAAGGAAAACTGCCATTCTGCCGGTTATTACTTGTATCAAATACGCTGTTTAAAGCCTTTGACCTGGGTTTTTCGCTAAATCTTACCTTGAGTTAGTCCGGGAGATTGAAAATTATTTGATTTTTAAGGGGAGTTAGCGTTTTCAAGGGTGGCCCGCGCACGAAGTGCGCGGGCCACCCACCTTAAGAATTCATTTTCAAAAATCTCAACTCAATCGACTCCACAATAAACTCTACAAATACGCTGAATTGCATCCTCAAAAATCCCTGCCTTTCCCCCCATATATTCATCTTTTCTACACTATGATACTTTCCCTTTAATCAAATCTTGATTATTTGACAAAATTTTTCTTTTTCTTTAGTATTTATTGCGTTAAAATGTCATTATTTGAAATTTTGGGCCGACAACCAGGGTTTTAATTTAAAAGGCGGGGACTTTTCAGAGCACCGAAAAGCTTCCTCTCCTCATTAAAACTGCCTGCATCCGCAGGCGAGGAGGTAAGGTTATGCGATCGCCTTGGTTGTTGGTATTAATGGGGATGCTGTTGTTTATAAACATTCTCCCCTCACAGGACAACTTCCCAGCACGTCATGGACTACCCGTTGATAACTATGGACTCGAAATGAACTGGGACTATTTCGAAGAGGCCTTTCTTGGTGTTCAGCCAAGAAATCCTCTCGATACAGCGTTGTACAAAATTATAGCAGGTCACTCGACCGGTGGAGTTTGCTTTGGTATGAGCTCACTTGTAGGTGTCGTCTATGATGAGGGAGGTTATATGGGAATGTGCTCACCACTATCAATGTACACCCCAAACAACACAGCTCCTGGAATGGATACACTCGGTGCATACTGGCCACAGATGAAGCGCGCAATAATGGTTCTCTACTCAAGACAATACTCTACTGAAGTTCTACGAATAGTGGTTGAAGCAGTATCACATCATTATTTTACAGACCCACAGATAGCGGCAGAAAAAGCTGACTACTATCTATCCTCACAAGAAATCCCTGTCATATGCATAAGTGAATCTTCGACACCGGGCAGCTTTGGTGGTATGCATGCTATTTATCCTTACAAAATCGTCAAACACTCCCATGAATGGCTACTTTACGTCTATGACCCATCGTTTCCTTATTTCCAAACAAAAAGCTATTACGACAATGATAGCAATTACGTGAGCATAAACGCATTTATTGATTCCTGGCATTACGATTGGCCTACAACACCAGTAACGCGTTTTGAAGGATTTATTTACACTGTTCCAGCAAGAAGATTGCTCCTGCCCACATCGAATCC
>JALXCE010000255.1 GCA_026991055.1 Caldifarciminota bacterium
GATAAATTCCCTTACAAGTTTTGTCCTGTAATCGAGCTGATCAAGGGTGGTATCAAATTTTTTGAGCTCTTCAGGTGCATGCCTTATGGTCTCGGAGACGACTTCGGTTTCATTTTCAAAAATTGCGACCTTGGTAGAGCCACCACCGGGGTTGATTATGAGTAATCTAAATTTTTTCATCTCTTTGCAATGACCTCAATTTCGACAAGAGCGCCTTTGGGGAGCGATTTTACGGCAACGGTGGAGCGGGCAGGGTAGGGCTTCTCAAAGTAGCTCCCATAAATCTCGTTTACCTTTCCGAAGTCTTCCATGTTCGCAAGGTAGATCGTGGTTTTAACAACATTTTCAAATCCGAGGCTTGCTTCCTGAAGGACAGTTTTGATGTTTTCCATAACCTGCCTTGCCTGGGCTTCAATGCCAGAAACGAGTTCTCCCTTTTCAGGATCAATGCCGATCTGCCCGGCAAGGAATACCAAATCACCGGTATCAATGGCCTGGGAATAGGGGCCGATTGCACCTGGTGCCTTTGGAGTGCTGATCTCTTTTTTCATGTTTGACCTCCTGTTTTTAAGAATTTGATGGGGGGCGGGAAAGCTTCGCTTTCCCGCCCCCCATCATTAAAATCACACCCTCGAAACAAGTACGGGGACGTGTGAAAATCTGACAATTTTCTCTGTGACACTTCCAAGAAGTATCTTCTCAAGTCCACTTCTTCCATGTGTCGCCATCACAATGACGTCATATCCGTTTTCTTTTGCGTAATCCATGATCACCTGTGGTGTGGGTGCTCCCACTTCCACCACATGCTCATCTGCCTCTTTAAATTTTTCCTTCAGGTTTTTTAAAGCTACATTTTCAAGTTCCTTCACGTCAAGAAGTGGAATTCCGCCAATCATGGATTCATCGAAATAACCAGAGATGGGCTCTACAACGTGGAAAGCAGTGAGCCTGGCCCCGAATTTCTCTTTTAGAAGCGAGGCGCAGGGGAAAGCCTCTTCAGCTTTTTCAGAAAGGTCAGTGGTGAAGAGGATTTTCTCAATTTTTGGCTCGTGGTTTTTGTAAACGAGTACAGGTACAGATGCTTTTCTCGTAATTTTGTGTGCCTGGGTACCTATTTCTTCACCGGGTTTTCCGCCGTTGACCACCACAAAGTCTATTTTTTCTTTTTCGACGAATTCAACGATTTTCGCATAAGGTGATCCCACGTCAAATGCATAGGCAAATCCGTATTTATCGGCCAGCTCCTGAAGGGCGCTTTCCACACTCGATTTTAAGGACTCAACCGTCTTTTCTAATTCCTCAAAGACGATATCGTAAGGGATGTAGCCCCCTAAAATATCCGGCATTACATGCATTAAAATCCCCTCAGCCTTAAGGCCATTTACTACGAATTTTGAGTAGTTTAGAAACTCGTCATTCTGTGCTGAGAGGTCCACGGGTATGAGCACTTTCTTGATTTCTCTCATGTTCACGCTCCAAACTTTTTAAGTTTTCCTGCATTGGCAAGTAATACAGGCATGAGGTCCATTGCTTTCATAATCCCAAGGTAGCCTTTTGAGCAGTCTCTTTCGGTGAATTTTGCCTCTGGATTAAATATTCCAGCCCTCTTTGAGTGGATGAGCAGAGGATTAGGATGCCACGAATGGCCACCTATGTAAGAAGGTGTAGAGTGATCGCCGGTAACCACAAACACATCTGGTTTTAAGTTCAGCAATCTGGGAATAAAGGTGTCGAGCTTTTCGAGCACCTTGACCTTTTTCTCGAAGTTGGCATCCTCACCAGCCTTATCTGTATCCTTGTAGTGAAGATAGATGAAGTCGTAGTCATTCCAGAGTTCTTCAACCTTTGCCACTTCTGACTCGAAATTATCCCCTGCATCAGGGGTGTCAAATCCGAGGAGTCTTGTTAATCCCTTATACATAGGGTAAGCTGCGATGGAAAGTGCACGAAGCTGGAATCTTTGGGGGAATGGTTCAAGATCAGGGACTTTGGCAAATCCGCGAAGCAGGATACCATTGGCTCTGGGTTCATCTTTTATGATTTCAAGTGCCTTTTTGATGAATTTCTTGATAACTTCGGCCGTGAACTTTGCGGATTCATCGAGTGGTTCTGGATCAAGCATTTTCAACCCTTCGTGCTGGGGGTCTGTGTCCGTGATTTTATCTGATAATCCATCTCCTCGCAGTATAAGAACAAATCTGTGCTCTTTTCCAGGTTTGAGGATGATCTCCACACCGTCAATTTCCTTTATGTGTTCCTGAAGTTTTTCCACAATTTTTCTCGATTCCTCAGTAGGGATTCTGCCAGCACGCCTGTCAACGATGGTGCCATCGGGCTTGATGGTGGCGAAATTTCCTCTTGCCGCTACGTCTCTCTTGGTCATGTGAAATCCTATTCCGAGGGCTTCAAGGACACCGCGACCGATTTCATGTTTAATGGGGTCATATCCAAATAATGATAGGTGAGCGGGCCCGCTCCCCGGGGTTATGCCTGGCTCAACAGGGATGGTGAGACCGAGGGCACTCTTTGATGCGAGCTCGTCGAGGTTCGGGATGTTTGCGACTTCCAGTTCAGTTTTATACCCATAATCAGGGTGTGGTATTCCGCCAAGACCATCTGCAACGAGTAGCAGTATCTTCGATTCATTCTTTTCGAGAATTTCTTTCAAGTCCATCTTTATCCTCCATTTTGATTATAATTCAAAAATGCAATAACAGCCCTGCAAAGTCAAGTCGGAGAGAGCTTGTTCGAAAATTCCCCCCTCCTCTCCTCCCCCCACGCACTTTGTGCGTGGGGGGAGGAATAAAGTGGGGGCAAATTTTTCATTAAAAATCAAAGGTTTTGAGATTTTTCGAACAGTCTAAGTCGGAGAGAGTGTGTTCGAAAAATCCTAAGTTTAACACTCTTTAAAATTCCAGGGAAACGATGTTCCTGTATGTACTTGCATACTTTCGTTAAATTAATTTTTTCCATTCCACCCCAACCCTCCCTTCCAAAGGAAGGGAGGGAGTTTCGCTACTTATCATGCTTGGGTAAACTTGTTTAAATTCACTTTTCTGCTCGTTATATTCACTTGTAGCTACAAATCCCCGATTGCTTTTCAAGTGAGGATATGGATATCTTGCTTGAAGATTAGAGATGGAAACTTTTTACTGGGGTGGAAAGTAAATTTGATCATTCGTGAAATATGTTATCCCTCTCCTGCATCCTCTCCTCGCAGGTATTTATGCGGGGAGAGGAATTTTTGCGTTTGGGAATATTTGGACACACTCAGAGATAGGGAGTGTGTAATTTTTGCAAAAGGGAATTTTAGACTGTCCCCGATGTCTATTTCTCGCTGAAAAATTCGGAAACGATTTTTACTATTCTCTCCGCGGCACGGCCGTCACCGTAGGGATTGATAGCTTTTGCCATACTTTCGTATGCCTTTTTATCCTGCAGTAATCGGGATGCTTCGTTAAATATCTTTTCCCGGTCAGTTCCTACAAGTTTTGCAATGCCTGCCTCAACACCTTCCATACGCTCGGTAACCTCTCTCATGACCAGCACAGGTTTACCGAAGGATGGAGCTTCCTCCTGAATTCCACCGGAATCTGTTAGCACTATGTAGGATTTTTCAAGGAGGTAAATCAAGGTCGGATAATCTACAGGGTCGATGAGGTGGAGGTTATCCAGATTTCCAAGAATCTCGAATACGGGTTTTCTTACGTTGGGATTGAGGTGAACAGGATAGACTATTTCGACCTCGTCTTTGAAGGTAAGAGCGATATCTTTTAACGCCAGGCAGAGATTCTCAAATGGCTTCCCAAAGCTTTCCCTTCGGTGCGCAGTGACTAAAATGAGCTTTTTACCGGATTTGATTTTCTCAATAAGGCCGGGTGCTACATTCTCAAAGAACTGTTCGATTTTTTTATCAAGTTCCTGATTTCTAATGATTTCTATGGCCTGAAGGTTTGCATCGACCACGGTGTTGCCTGTAACAAAAATCATTCCATCGGGTATCCCTTCATTAAGCAGGTTTTTTCGGGCGGTTTCAGTGGGCGCGAAATGAAGGTCGGTAAGTCTACCAACGAGTACCCTGTTTATTTCCTCTGGAAAAGGAGAGTATTTGTTGTGACTTCTAAGCCCCGCTTCCACATGGCCAACCGGGATTTTGTAATAAAAGGCAGAAAGGGCGCCTGTAAAGGCAGTGGTGGTGTCCCCCTGGACAATTAAGAGATCGGGTTCCATTTCTTTAAGGGCCTTTTCGTAACCCCTTACGCTGTCCACAGTAATGTCGAAAAGAGTCTGGTTGGGTCTCATTATCTGCATATCGCAATGTGGCTTAATCCCAAAAAAGTTGACGGGCTGGTATAGCATCTCCTGATGCTGTCCGGTGAGGCAGACAACAGTTTCAAACTCCGGATGCTTTTCAAATTCCTTTATGACAGGGGCGAGTTTGATTGCCTCTGGTCTTGTCCCAAAAG
>JALXCE010000256.1 GCA_026991055.1 Caldifarciminota bacterium
CTGGCAAACCGGCTTTGACCCTCCCAATAGATTATCTTTTCATTGTACCTGACAATTGGGTTGATAGCATTACACCGCTTGTAAATGTTAAGAAAACTCAGGGATACAGGGTGATTGTTGCCACACTTTCTCAGACAGGTAACACCACGGACGACATTAAAAACTACATTCAGCAGATTTATGACGATCCTACGAGGAATCTCACTTTTGTGCAGCTCGTAGGTGATGTTGACCAGATTCCCAACTGGACAGGTCAGGCAAGCGATAACCCGGCAACAGATCTTTATTACACCACCCTTGAAGGTAATGATTACTTCCCTGACGTGTATATTGGAAGATTGAGTGTGCAGGACCTTTCGCAGCTTTCCACCGTGGTTCACAAAATAGAGAAATACGAAATGGTGGACAACTGGTCCAATGGAACAAACTGGGCAGGTATTGCTTATTTCATGGCTTCAGATGATGGTGGCCACCATCAGGTTGCAGAGAGCACGCATGTTTACTGTATGAGAATCGTGAGAAACCATGGAATGCAGACAGATTCTCTATGGTATTACTACAACTCTGGAACACCTGTTGCTGATGCGTTAAATAGCGGAAGAAGCCTTGCAATATATTCAGGTCATGGAGGAACAACTGGATGGGCAGGGCCTCCTTTCAACGTTTCCCAGGTATATTCTCTAAATAATGTTGACATGCTCGCCCATGTTGAAAGCTACGCCTGTCTTACGGGTCAATATACACAGTCTGAATGCTTTATGGAAGCGTGGCTTAGGGCTCCCAATGGTGCTATCACTTCCATGGGCTCCTCTGTGACTTCATACTGGGACGAAGATGACATTCTTCAGAGAAGGATTTTTGACGAGTGGTTTGATTCCACATACTACTGGGTTGCTGGAAATATTGTTGAAGGTAAACTCAGACTGTACGAGCATTACAACGGATCTGGAGCAAGCCATCGGTACTTTGAGATGTATAACCTGTTTGGTGATCCTTCAACGGATGTTTTCACAAATCCGCCAGTTTCACCTGTTGTGGATGTCCCGGGAGCAATACCTATAGCTCCATCACAGATTCCGGTGAATGTTCAGGCCAATGGAAATCCAGTTGATCTTGCACTTGTTACCTTTATTCAGGGTGACTCGATCATAGGGCAGGGTTACACTGACGCAAATGGGAACGCACTTATCAACGTGACACCTATATCTGGTGGTCAGGTAGAAGTTCACGTAATCGGACATAACCTCGTTCCCTATACCGCCAACATCACGGCAATTTCACAGGGAGCATATGTAGGTTATGTCAGGGATTCTCTTGCAAACGACCCCAATGGAAATGGCGCTCTCGATGCTGGAGAACAGGCTGACCTCTACATCCTGGCAAGAAACTACGGTAACGCAGCTGCCAACGCAGTCTATGGTGTGCTTTCAACATCCGATTCTTTTGTGACGGTTGTCTCTGATTCAGTATATTTCGGCAACATTTCAGAAGGAGACTCCCTCTGGTCACCTTCGCCATACCAGATTGCTGCTGCACTCAATACCCCAGACCAGCATACCGCCATGTTCACCCTTCAGTTCCATGATGCCAATGACTCAGCGTGGACATCCCATTTCACAATCACAGTCAATGCGCCGGTGATAGAATTTGATTCTTATACGGTTATTGACACACTTGGCGGCAATGGGAATGGGGTCGGAGAACCAGGAGAGACATTGCTTGTTTACATAAGACTTAGAAATAATGGCCATACACCTGTTGATTCGGTAAGTGCTCTGATTACATCTCCATCTCCCTATCTTGTAATTACTGACAGCGTGGCTTACTTCGGAACTATCATGCCAGATAGTGTAGTGACATCCGGAACACCTTACGAAATTTATGTGGCTGATAGCGCACCTGCTCCATACTTCCCTCTCATAAACATTGATGCTTCAGCTTCCGGTGGTTTCGCTTTCATGGATTCATTTAAGTTGGTAGTGGGAAGAGTTGGAATGTTCTACAACGTCGAGGGTGATACGACCGGCTGGCAGCACAGTGGTCAGAATGACCTATGGCATGTCACATCAAGAAGCTATCATTCGCCCACACATTCCTTTTACTCCGGCTCTGAAAGTGGTAACTATACTAATGATATGAATGCCTGGCTGATGAGTCCGATAGTTATTCTCGGAGAAAATGCCCAGCTGAGCTTCTGGACAAGATACGACTTTGAAAATTGCTGTGATTTCGGATATGTGGAGATTTCCACTGATAGTGGCCAGACCTGGCAACAGCTTGATAGGTTAGTTGGAGAACAGCAGAACTGGACACAGAAGACTTACGATCTATCAAATATCCCTATGGGGACAGTAACCTATCTGAGATTCCGCCAGACTTCTGATGTATCAATCACGCATGAAGGATGGTACATTGATGATATTGCCGTAACTCCACCTGCTATACCACCGGTTTTCGCTTTGACCCAGCTTACTATAGTTGATTCATCAGGAAACAACAATGGAATAATGGACCCTGGTGAGAGCATCATTCTCCAGCTTGGATTGAGAAATGATGGAGGTTCAGGAGTTTCCGGACTGACAGGAACGTTGAGGACATCTTCCCCATACATACATATGGTGGATTCAGTAGCTTCCTTTGGAACTCTTGATCCAGGTGCTCAGGCATCAGGAGAATTTGCATTCAATGTGGATTCAGCTACCCCTGTGCCCCAGAACATTGATTTTGTCCTTCTGTTCAATGGAAACGGTGGAAATTATGTTGACTCAATTCAGTTAACTCTCACAGTTGGTGATGTGAGAGCGCTTCCAACCGGCCCGGATGCCTACGGGTACAGAATCTTTGAGCATCAGGACAATTCAAATGTGAGCTTTGACTGGATTGAGATCGATCCTAACAGTGGTGGCAATGGAACAGTAATTAATCTTGGCGACGATATGACAGAGACAATTAGTCTGCCGTTTAATTTCACCTACTACGGCCAGTCTTACTCACAGCTATCGGTTTGCTCCAACGGATGGATAGCACTCGGCAGGACAACAGTGAGTACCTTGAGCAACACAACATTGCCGAATACTGACCAGCCGAATGCCATGATTGCTGGTGTCTGGGACGATTTAAATCCGAATGCCGGTGGAGCAGTCTCCTACTACTATGACCAGACGGAACATTATCTTGTAATCGAGTATCGAAATGTTCCTCACTATGGACACAACGATCAGCTGGAAAACTTTGAATTTATCCTGTATGACCCTCAATATTACCAATCTTCAACAGGTGATGGCATGATCAAAATCCAGTATCTAACAGAGCCTACTCAGCAGGATTACACAATTGGTCTTGAAAATGAAACGGGAAATATCGGACTAACATATTTCTTTGATGGTACTCCAGATGAGCATGCCTTTGGTGTAACAGATTCGACTGCACTTATCATTGTGACTGATACGACTGTAGGAGTCGCCGAAGGGCAGCATGGAATTTTGAAATTTGCCCTCTTCCCCGTATCACCCAATCCGTTCAGAGGTGTGACAAATATTTCCTTTGCAATTCCTCATAATTCTCGTGTGAAGCTGGCAATTTACGACATTACCGGAAGAATGGTGACAAAACTTGTTGATGGAAATCTCACCGCTGGCAGGTACACAATGAGATGGGATGGAAGGTCAAAGACAGGTGCGAAGATTTCAAGTGGTGTTTACTTTGTGAGACTCGAGAGCAAGTTCGGAACAAGGACATCGAAACTGGTGTTATTGAGGTAAAGAATTAATGATGGTGTGGCGGGGGGGGGGGAGGGGGGCCCGCCCCCCTTTTTTTTTTTTTTTTTTCTTACCGAAGGCGCCCCCGCCACTTTTTTTATTTCACCTCATCTATCCACGCAAATTCCTCAAATTTCAACCTCTCTGGCCGTGGCCCCTCTTCTGCACCTTCTCTGTGTTTCCCAATCACTATCAGCGTTATAACACGCATATCCTCAGGAATTTTCAAAACCTCTTTCACCCGTGATTCGTCATAACCCGCTATAGGATGTGCCACGAGGCCAAGCTCTGTAGCCCTAAGAATCAGAAAAGCTGATGCCAGTCCACTGTCAAAAAGGAAATATTCCCTCTCTCCAATGACACAATCAAGCTTTTTGGTGGTAAAAACTGCGACAATCAGAGAACCCTGCTTGACCCAGCTATTACCTCGAGGAAGGGCACTCCAGAGTTCAGTTAGCTTTTCCTTGCCTTTTACAAACACAAATCTCCAGGGCTGTTTGTTGTAGCAAGAAGGTGCAAGGGATGCGGACTCTGCCAGTTCTTTTATCAGCACTTCATCAACCTCAATCGGTTCGAGCTCCCTGTAGGCCCTTCGAGTTTCAATGGCTTCTTTGACGTCCATTCTAAAACTTCAGAAATTTTTCACCGGGCAGCCCGCAGATTGGGCATTTTTCCGGGGCGCTGTTTACCTCTGTATACCCGCAAACAGGGCAAATGTAGACACTTTCGAGTTCCATATCCTTTTTCTGAGATGCAAGTTCTTTTGCCTGCGCATAGAGCTCAGCGTGAATTTTTTCAGCCTCAAGTGCGTAGTTTATTGACCTCTGCGCACCCTTTTCTTCCTGTAGTTTGGCAATAGCATCGTATGCCGGATACATCTCTTCAACCTCAAATGTCTCTCCTTCAATTCCGGCCTGGAGATTTTCTGGAGTTGAGCCTATCATTCCAAGCTGCTTGGCATGGTTTTTGGCGTGAACAAATTCCGCGTAGGCAATGGCCTTAAAAAGTCGTGCGATATTGGGGAATCCTTCCTTCTCGGCGACTTCACTGAAAATCATATATTTCATGTGAGCCATGGACTCACCGGCAAATGCTTCCTGCAGGGATTTTTTGGTCATCTCACGCATTTTATTACCTCCTTTTTTGGAACAATTCTAAAGACTACCCAAAAGCATGTCAAAGATTTTTGATGGAATTTTTATTTGCATGATTGAATTAAGAAAAATTTCCTTCATGTTATTTATTCTACCTCACGGAGATTGGACAGGGAGATCGATAGAAACCGATAATCCCGAACTGTTCCAAAAATCGCTACTTTGAATTTTGTTATAAATGCTCTAAAATTCCGGTATTGTGAAATTCTTAAACAGAAGATTATCATTAATGAATTGCTTGATCATAATATTAGGAAAACTATAGAAATTTATACGCATTTAAGCAGAGCAAGCCTTACAAAAATAAAAAACCAATGGATAATATTATGGAGAAAGAAATATGATCCCAAAAAATAGGGGGATATACGAAATAGTTCGCATATACTTACAATTTTGAGATATATACGAAATAATACATAAATGAAATAGTTAGACGCAATCTTGGGGATGATAATAAATATGGATGAATGGAGGCTAAGTGTATGAATTATGGTGAAGAAATTTCTTATTGGTATTTTAGACTTAATGGTTTTTTCCCGCTTGTGAATTTTGTTGTACATCGCACTGAAGAAATTAAGTATTCAGCAGATATCGATTTATTGGCTGTTAGATTTCCACATGTTTATGAACCTGTTGGAGGTCAACTCAGCGATTGGAGCAGCGAACTAATGGGCCATTTTGATAATGATGCAATAATCGGGGTACTCTGTGAAGTGAAAACAGGTAATTACAATGTAGATAGTTTATTCAAATTTGAAACAGTAAAATATGCTTTAACAAGATTTGGCTTTAAACCTGAACTCGAAAAGTATGCGGACGAGCTAAAAAATTCACCTATTATTAAATTTTTACATAATAATCAAAAATACCAAATCGCAAAGATATTGGTATCTAACAGACAAAATCAAGGCGAAACACACTACATTCATCTACAGCTTACTGACATAGAAGAATTTATTTTAGATCGGATAAAACGATACAAAGAAAATAAGTGGCAGGATAGAATGTTTTTCCCATCAAATTATTTGGCAGCAATCATTGATCGAGTCCACAGGAGATGAAGTTGATGAATACTGTTCTCGAGACAGCGCCTAACAGTGGTTTACGTGGTTCGCTTCGCTCACTCAAAGCCTTACGGGTTTCGCATACCTATATACTGTTAGACAACATTTACGAGGAATAAATATGATCAAACCGAACTGGAATATATTCAGAGCAAAATTTAATGATAATCCACAAACCAATTTTGAATGGCTTTGTTATTTGTTATTCTGTAAAGAATTCAATAAAGATAAAGGGATTTTTCGTTATAAAAATCAATCTGCAATTGAAACTAATCCTATAAAAGTGGGAGAAGAAGTAATAGGGTGGCAAGCAAAATTTTACGAAACTTCACTTTCAAGCCATAAAGACGATATTCTTAAAACGATTGAAAATGCTAAAAGGGATTATCCCAATATTACGAAAATTATTTTTTACACAAATAAAGAGTGGGGACAAAGTAGAGGAAGAAAACCGAAGAGTTTAACTAAGATAGAAGAGAAAGCAAAAGAATTGGGCTTAAGTATTGAGTGGAAAACAAGAAGTTTTTTTGAATCTCCGTTTGTTGCTATAGAAAACCAAATAATTGCCAAGCACTTTTTTACATTTGATAAAAGTATTTTTGATTTAATTGAGGAACAACAGGAATATACAAAACGTATTCTCGAACCAATAAAGACTGCATTTAAATTTAAAAACCAAGAATTTGAGGCTGATAGAAGTAATGTTATAGAAAAACTCAAAAATTCAGATTCCCAAGTGGTCGTTTTAAGTGGTGTTGCAGGCGTAGGGAAAACTGCGGTTATAAAAAGGTATTATGAACAGCAAAAAGAGAAACTTCCTTTTTATGTTTTTAGAGCAATGAGGTTTGCTAATTTAAGAAATATTAATGAATTTTTTAAAGATTTTGATTTTAAGGAGTTTATTAAAGCTCATGAAAACGACCAAGAAAAGATCATAGTAATAGATTCTGCGGAAAAATTATTGGATTTAGATAATACAGACCCTTTTAAAGAGTTTTTACAAATAGTTCTTGAAAATAAATGGAAGATTATTTTTACAATAAGAGAGAATTATGTTGGCCGTTTTAATACAGAATTCTCAGAAATATATGGAATATTACCAGAAAATATCAATATTCAAAATCTTTCAGATAAAGAACTCGTAGAACTTTCAGAAACATATAACTTCAATTTACCTACCGATCAGAGGCTATTTGAACTTATCAGAAATCCATTTTATTTAAATGAATACTTAAAGCATTATAAAGAAGGGGAAGTTTTAAATTATATTGAGTTTAAAAATAAATTATGGAATCAAGTTATTACCAAATCAAAACCAAAGAGAGAGCAGTGTTTTTTAAAAATTGCTTTTGACAGAGCGAATAGTAGAGAATTTTATGTAAATCCTGCTTGTAAATCATCGGTTTTAGATGAATTATTAAGCGATGGAATATTAGGTTATGAGTCCCCTTATGGATACTTTATTGGTCATGATATTTACGAAGAATGGGCATTGGAAAAAATAATTGAGAGAGAATTTCTCAGAAAAACATCTGTTAAAGATTTCTTTGAATCAATTGGTAAATCCTTACCTATCCGTAGAAGTCTAAGAAATTGGTTATCGGAAAAACTACTATTAAACGATGAAAACATAAAACGATTCATTGAAGCTGCTTTAAATTCTAATATTGAGGATTTCTGGAAAGATGAAATTTTAATTTCCGTATTGCTATCTAATTATTCAGATTCTTTTTTTGAAATTTTTAAACATGAGTTATTAAGAAACAATCAAGCTTTACTTAAAAAAATAACTTTTTTATTGAGATTGGCATGTAAAGAGGTTGATAGTGATTTTTTAAAGCGATTAGGACTAAAAAGCCTAAATATATTTTCTTTAAAATATGTGCTAACTAAGCCAAAAGGTAGAGGATGGGAGGATCTTATAAAATTTGTTTTTGAAAATATAGAAAAAATAGGGATTGAAAATATAAGTTTTATTCTCCCTGTAATTTACGATTGGAACACTAAATTTAGAGAAGGAGAAACTACAAAATATGCAAGCTTAATTGCCCTAAAATATTATCAATGGATTATTAAGGAAGATGTACATTTTTATGACAGTGAAGCGAAAAGTAAACTTTTGCAAACTATATTATATGGAACATCAGAGATTAAAGACGAGCTGAAAGAAATCTTTGAAGAAATTTTAAAAAATAAATGGAAGTTCCACAGGGGGCCCTATTATGACTTGGTGAAAATGATTCTTGTTCCAATTGTAGAAAATGGCTTTGCAGGAATAGAAGTTGCAAAAGCTTTACCAGAATATGTGTTTAAATTGGCTGATTTATTTTGGACATATACACCACGAAAAGAGAAATTCCCTTATCATAATCCTATAGAGGTTGAACAATATTTCGGACTAGAAGAAATACATCTTGACTATTTTCCAGCAAGTGCGTATCAAACACCAATATACTGGCTCCTTCAATATTCACTGAAAGAAACAGTAGATTTTGTTTTGGAATTTACCAATAAGTCTGTAAAACATTATGTTAACTCTGGCTTTGACTCATCAATAAAAAAGGTTAAGGTCTATTTTAATGACGGCACAACAAAGGAACAATATATCAGCCATTGTTTGTGGAATGTGTATAGGGGGACAAGTTCTCCTGTAAGTCCTTACTTACTTCAGTCCATTCATATGGCTTTAGAAAAATATTTTCTTGAACGGGGGAAATATACTGATTCTAAAACATTGGAGAATTGGCTTATTTATCTTCTTAAAAATTCAGAATCTGCTTCAATTTCAGCAGTAGTTGCAAGTATTGTTTTATCTTACCCTGATAAGACTTTTAATGTTGCCAAGATTCTATTCAAGACAAAGGAGTTTATTCTTCAAGATAAGACAAGATTAGTATCAGAATTTGATGTATTAGCTCCAATGGGAACTGGATTAAGTGGGGAATTATATCAGAAGGAAAGAATTGAATCTAAGAATCTAAAACACAGAAAATGGAGCTTAGAGGAACTTTTTTTGTATTATCAAACTTTTAGAAGCGAAGAAATTAGTGAGGAAGAGG
This sequence comes from Caldifarciminota bacterium, assembly GCA_026991055.1. Lineage (GTDB taxonomy): Bacteria > Hydrothermota > Hydrothermia > B15-G9 > WFZT01 > WFZT01. The sequence goes on from JALXCE010000256.1 coordinate 9,036, forward strand.
CGAAGAAAAGACAACACGAGTTATGGAAGATTCTGGATGATTATTACAGTCAATTGCCAGACAAAGATAAAGAAACTGAAGCAGATAAGACCTGGAAACTTTTTCTTGCCAGAATGGATAGAAGAAAAATGAAGGTAACAACTGAACAAGTTGATAAAGAAATTGCCATACAATTTGAGCCAGAGCTTGAACCAGAGCTAAATGAATATAGTGAAAAATCATTAGCTAAAAGCAAGGAGTTTATAAAGTATAGCTCTCTAAAACTCTGGGCAAGTTACAAAATAAAAAATGATGAGATATACAAAGAATATAAACAATACGAAAAAAATCCAAAAAAGGCTCTTAAGGAAGTAAAAGAGCTTATAAATGAGCTTAATGAAAATAGATCACGAGAATTTTATCTATTTAATTATTCTATTCCTGCAGAAGTATGTTCAGTTTTGCTTAAATATCACATAAATGTTCTTTTAGAAGAGGAAAAAGACTTTTGTAAAGATATTATTTTGGAATTTGCTACTTTGCCATTAAGAGCAGATTATCGATATCAAATTTCAGATGGTGTAGAATCAGCCATTTCTGTTTTACCAATTCTATTTAAAGAATTTCCTGAGGAAAGGAAAAATATAAAAGTGATTTTATTACTGACACTTTTTAATCCATACCACATTGGCATGTATGCTGAATTTGCCGACTTCCCTACCAGAGCTATAAAAGAATTATTTTCAATTAGTTTTGAAGATGCTCAGTCGCTTCTCCTTGGATATTTATACCTAAAACCTAAATATGAATCTTTACGAGAGAAAATACGTAAAGAAAATTATATAAAAGGCATTTATCAAGTTGGAGAACATGAATTAATAGAAGCATTTATAAAAAAATATAAATCAGATCTCGAGAAAGTTGTAAATAATGGAATAACCCATGAAGATTTAGACGAAATAGAGAATTTAGATCTATATATTTTAAAAAGAGCTTTTCAGCTAATATCAGAAAGCACAGAAGATAATGTCCAAAAAGAAATAGCAAAAAGAATCATCAATGCCTTTGCTCCCAAGATATTGTCAGATAACAGAGAAGATAGGATTGATTACAAAGTCAAGCATGGTTTTTTACGAAAATATGCTTATTTTGTGTTGAACTTACCTCAAGATGAGATTAATGATTACCTGCAACCCTTTATAGATAACTTTAATGCATCGGAGGCAATTGCTGAGTTATTTGGAGAATTCATTTACGCAGAAGATGTTTTAAATACATATGACAACTTTTGGATAGTCTGGGAATCTTTTAAGGAAAAAGTATTTGAGATTTGTAAGGAAGGTGGGAAGTATTGGTATGCGGACAAAATTATTAAAAGTTACTTATTCGCAACTATCCTTTGGAAGGAAAATGCGAAAGTATGGCATACATTAAAGAGTAGCAATAAGAAATTTTTTAAAGAGGTTTCTCAAAAAATTGGACACTGTCCTTCAACTTTATATGCACTTGCTAAGTTATTGAATGGTATTGGAACTTCGTACACTGATGATGGTATAATTTGGATTTCAAATATTATTAAACGCAATAAAGATATTTTTGACCAAAAACTTGAAGCTAATACCATTGACTATCTTGAGAGTATTGTTAGAAGATTTATTTATAATAACCGTGAAAAAATAAAAAAAACAAAACAGTTAAAGGAGATTGTGCTAACAATATTAGATTTTTTAGTAAAAAAAGGGTCGGTTGTTGGATATATGTTGAGGGAAAGCATTATATGAAAACATCGCACAAAAAGCAGGTGTCAGATTCGGGCTTTCAGCCCTCACCCAAATCGCCTTCGGCGCCTTCAGATACCCGCCAGCCGCTCGTTCTTGATTACCTTTTATGAGGGATAGATATTTCTCACACTTATGATTGGTGTAAAAGTCAAAAGATTTAATCATCTTTAATCAATATCTGTATATATTTAATGATAAGCGGTGGATGAAGCCTACGACTTGCTGGTCAAAAGAGGCGCCATAATTTATTGAGATCACATTTTTGCCGGAAGGTACAGATACGGTAAATCCGGCTGTTGGAATAGTCCTCGATGGCTCAACAATCTTCTGGATGGCCCCTCCCCTTAGCGCAAACCAGCCCTTAACTACCCAAAACTCCATCCCAAATCCCACCGATTCAATGCCATTCTTTGATTTGAGCTCAAGACCGGCCGAAAACCTATCCCATATATTGAGAAAACCAAAGCCCAGATTTAACTCCATAGGGAGCTTTTCTTTTCTGCCCGTATCCCATTTCAGACGAGAGTACAGGTTTTTCAAACTCACACCCCAGAAAAATGACCCAAGAACATCCCCTGTTGCCCCTACATCAACTGAACCTCCAAAGGCTTTCCCTTTTTCAAAATTTGACCCCACGGAGAGAATTTTAATCCCCATTCCAAGGCTTAGATGCCAGCTAAATTTCTTCCCGATGGCATATCCAATCATGTTTTCAGACCAGTTGTACTCGTTGTCATAGAGCCTGTAGCCCGAGTATTGCCAGTAGAGTCCCCCGGCAGCGACCCCATTGTCTTCAACATCATAGTTGATAAGCCCATTATAAACCGGGAAGTCGCTCAATTTTCCAAACATTGCTGTAAACTCTTTGCCCTTGAAATAACCTGCATTCGCGGGATTTGTGATGATTCCCCCACCGGAATAAACATTAAATACCGAAACTCCTCCCATTGCAAGCACACGTGGATCAAAATTCACCATGTCAAACGTAGCTGCATGAAGCCCAAATGCTATGAGTATCAATAAAAACTTTTTCATCTCAGCACCGCTATAAGACCTTTCTTAGCCTCCTCTTTTCCATTGGGATAAATAACTTTCACCACATAGAGATAAATTCCATTGTTTATACTTTTACCCTCGTCATCTTTTAAATTCCAGCTAAAGGGCCTGTAGTTCCCGGCCTGCATGTTCATGGCCTTTCGATAAACCCTGTTGCCATCCATAGTGTAGATTTCAAGCACAACCTTGGCATTCTGTGGAAGAGAAATGAGAAACTCGTGGCTCTGAGCATTGAAAGGCTTGGATGGCTGAACATCAAAAACAGGATTTCCACAGTAAATGGAAATCCTCAAGGTATCGCTGAAATTGCCAGCTTCATCCCTTTCAAAAATATCAATGAAGTTTGTCTGGCCAAAGGTGAGAGAAACACTCTGGAAAATCCACGATGAATCTGCATTAACTATCTGGGAATCTTCGAGGGTTGAATTTACTGACACAAAGACCCTGGAGCCGGGCTCACCTTTCCCTCTCAATGTGATTGTGGTGCTTGTAGTTCTTGGCGGAAGGGTATCGGTCAACTCAGGTCGCATTGGTGGCACGTTGTCGCAAAGGTAGTAAAAACCTGATGCTCCGTTGTATGAGAGTCCATTGTTGAGTGTTACGCTGAAGTGTATGGTGTAAGGGCCATTGTCACTTCCATCAGTGGCAAGGGGATTTGCAAGAACGTATGTGAAAGTCGTGTCATCCAGTCTCGAAGAATCACCAGGTATAGTGTCATTTGTTCCTCTTGTTAGATACAGACTCCACTGGGAAATTGTTCCTGTCCGTGGCCGGATATAAACGGTCACATGGGTAAGCTGTGTCCGCACGGTGTCATTCTGCGCTGGCTCTGTAGCATAGAAAACAGGTGGCGAAATCGTGAATAAGAATGAATCGGATAACGTATTTCCGGCCAGATCAGTTAAATTATAATGAACCTCATACTGTCCTTCCTGGGACGCTGGGGGAGTGAGGTCAAAGAACAGCGTGTCTCCCACGAAAGATTGATTCCCGGGTAACGTGTCCCCTGCGTGTGTCACATAGATGGATGATGCGTGTTCATTTAAGCCTGTGAAATCTGAGAATACGATCCAGCAGCGGGAAACAGATGTGTAAATTTCACCGGTGGGATAAACTGAAGAGACCACAGGTGGTTGATTATCAAATGTGAATGAAGATGAGAAAGTTGAACCCCTGACACCGCTTCTTGAGACCGGTGTAACCCTTAGCGTGTAAACTCCTGGAGCATTCAAAGGTTGTGAGAGATGGAGAATTACATACCTCAGGGTGTCATTCCCTGAAAATGATTTTGTACCGGGAAGAATCTGTCCCCCGGGTGATATTAATTGAATTGCTGTGGATGTGTCCACGCCACTGCCCGTTCTATCGTAAATCAGGGCAAAAACACTATCCACAGAGTTTACATAAGCCCCGTTTGCTGGAAAGACACTGATTACCACGGGCTCAATGGCTGTAACGTCAAAAGAGATAACTTTCTCACGAGAGTTCAGGGCTCTGTCAAAGAGTATGATTCTAAGTGTGTATGTGCCACCATAAATTCTGGCAGAAGAATCTATCACCCATGAAAAGGTGTATGTCCCATCCCCGTGGTCGTCAATACTCGATCTGCCTGGAACCGCTGTTGAGTCGGGGTAGAGGAGGAATATGTGACTTCGTGAGAAGTCAATTCCAGAAGTCGTGTCAATCCCGGGCCTCAGGTCAGATATCAGGGCAAAAACACTGTCCCGCAACACGACTCCCGTATCTCCGGAGTCCGGCCGCGTGTAAATGATCTGTGGTGATATGTTGTCGTAGAGAAAATTAATTGTGTCAGTGACTGCGTTCCCGATACTATCAATCAAAACGAGCCTAATCCGGTACAGTCCATCCATTGCGCCATTAGGAATTAACGGCGAATTTGGCATGAAATAAAAGAGTGTGTCTCCACTGTTAAATAAGGCGCCGGGCATTACAGTGCTGTCCGGGGCGGTGAGAGTCACGCCAACACTTTCAACACCACATCCTGTGTCTTTCACATAGAACACAAGTGAATCCAGAGTATCACGCAGCATGGTGTCCGGTGAAGGAAAGGCATAGAGAAGGGCAGGTGGTGATGTGTCAATTCTAAATCTGATGGAATCCGAAAGACTATTACCAGCGCTGTCTGCAACGTAAAATTCAAGTCTATAATGGCCATCTGTCAGTGATTTTGCATCCTTCAGCGTGCCTGTTCGGAAATTCCCCCCTCCTATCCTCCCCTCACGCACAAAGTGCGTGGGGGGAGGAATAAGGTGGGGGGCAGATCTTTCTTTAAAAATCAAAGGTTTTGAAATTTTTCGAACAGGTTCATCCTTCAGCGCTTGGGGGTAAAAGATTAAGGTGTCAGGGTATTTATACACATAGTGCCCACCCACGGGTATTGTATCACGGAACAGAGCGGCCCTTGCAACATCAAGATTAACGCCTGAGACATTGTCAGTGAAAACAACTACAATGCTGTCAAGCTGTGAATTGGCAAGTATCTGACCATTTGCCGGGATGGACGTATCCACCGCAGGTGGTTGAGTGTCATAGGTTAGCAAAAATGTATCCACAGTGGAATTCATTGCCTGATCAAAAACTTTTAAAATCAGCTGGTAGTGAC
>JALXCE010000257.1 GCA_026991055.1 Caldifarciminota bacterium
TGTTCAGAAAACCAAGAAGTATCTTTCTAACAAGCGAAAGCTTGCACCTTCAACAACACAGAACACTTCCCTCCCCCGCGCACAGCGCGGGGGAGGGATTGAAGGGCGGGGGCATTCCGCTTGAAATCTCAAAAATTCGAGATTTTGACCCTCACCCCCTCCCTATCCCGCAAGCGGGAGAGGGAGATTGATGGATTTTGATTGAATGAGATAAGTTGCAGCCCCTTACCTTTATCCTATCAACGCGAGTGTTTACTGCGGGGAGAGAAAGTTTTTGAACCATGGAGATTACTATCAAGATATTCCTTCCACCACTCGTAAAGCAAGTGATAGAAGGTCAGGATGGGGGTATACCGCATAAATTTTGAAAAATATCTTTGAAGTAGAAAAGCAGTGGCATTCCAACAGGAAGAAGTTTAGATAGTCATACAGAGTTAAAACTATTCATAACTGACCCAAATTCCCGGATTTTTCTGATGCAGATATTATCAAAAAATCAAGGAACAGTGTCGCAACCATAAATCAGTTTTTCCTACCATGCTCCACTGTATTTGACCTTTCATCCATGAGTACAAAATAATTTTGCCATGATTTTTCTCTTGATCTTTGCCTTTAATCTCTCCGTTCCGATAAATTATGGTCAGCTTTCATTCAATCCTTTTTACAATTTTGAGACCTATTCCCTGTTTGGAGACTCATCCTTCCCGGTAATTCAAAAAAATTTAAAAATCAACGGATTTTATTTCCCAGGACTGCAGGATGTCTCCCTCTTTTTCTCAAAATCCTTTAGGATGCGAATGACTCCAAACACAATTGAATTCCTGCCCGAGGAGTACGATAGCACGATAACCCTGTTAAACTCAAGTAAAGGTACAAACAGTTATACGTATGCTGGTTTGCTTTTCTCCGGTCACTACAGGCCTATTTACTACTCAATTTCTGCGGATTTTGCATCCATTCCTACCAGAAAAATGTCAGCCTTCAGTCCGTCCATCATTTACTCAAATAAAAGTCTAAAATCGCGGATTTTTTTCTATAAATTCAAAAGAGATAGCCTAAGCTATATAAAAACCCTTTTCTGGGACAATACGCTGCTCAAATCGAAAAAAAAACTTAAGTTTTTTTATGCCAGGTTGTTCCCCGGGCTCTCAGTTGGTGGAGCTCAATTTTCTGGCCAAAATAGAGGAGTAAATTACACGTTGACAGTCGAGAGGATCTCAGAGAAAGAAAATTTCGTCGAATTATCTGCAAATTTCAGAAAATGGGTTTCATTTGGCATAAAGAAGCCCTTTAAGAGCCACAAAATTTATCCCATCACCAGGATTGACATTGGATTACACCGCCTGCACATAAATGCGTGGAGTGATTTAGTGGAGGATTCGGTGGAAATTTATAGAACTTTAGCCGGAATGAGTTACCGTTTTTCCGACAATAACTACGTTTTTGTCGGTTACGGAAATTCAAGCTCGACGGGGCTCTTTGCCGGCCATAATCCATTCTTTGCCGGAAAGATCTACCTCACCCATGCTTGGAGATTCTTGAATCTTGGAATTGCCGGAAACTTTTTAAAATTTCAGAAGGACACTTCATTTAACAGGCAGGTGAATATTCGATCATTTATTTCGGCAAAAAAGAAGTTTTTAAAGGAGAATTACCTCGAGCTAATGGGAATATTGGACTATTTTGGTAAGGGCGCTCCACATCTCTCAGGAAGTGTTACCCTCTTACTTTTTAATTCGGTAGTCGTCAGGCTTGAAGAAATTAACCTCACAAGGACAGCATACCCTTTTAAATTTCCTGAGAATTCAGAAAATTTTTACAGGATATCCGTTGCCACATATTTAAAGAATTAGACGGGCTCGTAGATAGTGTTTTTGCCCTTACCGATTTTCTTTAAAATTCCCCTTTTTACAAGATTGCTCAGGTCAAGTCTTGCGGTTCTCTCAGAAACCCCCATCAATTTCTCGTAATCCTTTCTCGTGATGTACCCCGTATTTTTGATATATTCGAGTAATTTTTTCTCCCTCTCGTTTAGCCTTCTCGATTGAACAGTGGATTTGAAGCTTAAAGTCGCGAGAGTGCCTCCATTGACTTTTTCGTAAGTGAGCTGAACGTTGTTACAGAGTAAAGCACGCTTGCTAAGTCTCAGGAGGCCGCTTCCAGATGTTTTCGCAAGTCCTATTATTCCGGAAAACTTATACAGTTTTGGGTTTCGTATGTAGATGTAAGATGGCCTTGGAACTTCTCTCTCGCCGGCAGGCACCCCAGGATTCCACACCCTGACTTCCATGTCCATGTAAGAGACTGTGATAGGTAGGGGAACAGAATAATCCCTGTGTATCAGAGCATTTACGATTATCTCACCAATTAAATCTTTCAGGCAATCACGGAATTGGGGATTGATAAGTTCGTAATTTTCCATGACTTCAGTTATCTTACCTGATATAAGATGAAAAAGGCTTTGCTGGAGTGATCGAAGGGGACCTGTTACTTTCTGGGGCTCCCTGCCCTGTACCTGCAACAGGATCGAAGCTCCAGGAATATAAAGCTCCGGGTCTTTTCCGCATAAAAGGACAAAAGCTCTGGTTGCCTCTCCATTTTTCAGGAGACCAGCAGTTTCGAAAATATTAGAAATGCCTGTTCCATATGTCTTCTCGAGTCTCTCCCTCAAGCTTTTCAATTCGTCAGACTGGAAGAAATTACCTTCAATGTGGCCAACTGTTTGATCCGTGTAGTCAATTTGTTGTGATTTAATTAGCTCTATAAGCTCATTCCTTGAAGGATATGCAATTTTGCCGGCTTTAATGAGTGGTATCCGTCCTTTGTAGAGGTAAGGTTTTTGAGGAGCATCCGGGACTATTATAAAGTTTTGCTCAATTATAAATTCAATGGATGGCTCAATACCCTGCCGGTCAATGGTGTATGGATGCTCGCACTCGACAGTTACAATTCCACCACCAGAGTTGGCAAGTCCCACAAGTATTTCTGTCAACACAGGAATTTCCTTGCACGCTAGCCTCAAGCGATTTGGGAAAGCTTTAGAAAGTTTGTCAAATTTTTCCGGCAACATGCCGGTATATTACCGGATATTACCGGCAATGTCAAACCTTACCGGCAAAATGCCGGTATTTCCTTAATATTGCCGGTGTGGAAAATTCCGGCAAATTGGGAGAATTTATTGGGAGAAACCGCAAATTGGCCCAAGTAGACCCCGTTTAAATTTAAATGGCTCACATTAGATTTTTGATGGACTGGTGATTGTGCGGTTGCTTATTTTTTAACTTCAAATCCAAATACCCTCTGTGACATCCTCACAGACGTGTTTTAAATGATGGGAGGTATTTTTATCACCTTTGCATTTCTAACGGAGCTTAGCAATTTTTCTTGCTTGCGAAATCTGTTCCCACTATTAACGAGAAGTTTTATTAGTTCTAAGGCAAAATTCTGGTGGGTATATTAAACCTCCTGCGAAATAAACTGGAGGTTGGCGAGGTCGCGGTAGAGTTTACATCTCTCGTATAGCTCTCGGTGCTTTCCGATATCAAGAATTTTCCCCTTGTTTAGCACAATTATTTTATCAGCATTCAGTATGGTCGAGAGTCTGTGGGCGATGATCAGGGAAGTTCTCCCTACCAGTAGTTCTTCAAGGGCATGTCGGATCATTTCCTCAGAATAAGAGTCGAGAGAGGATGTAGCCTCGTCAAGTACCAGAATCTCTGGATTCCTGAGAATAGCGCGTGCAATAGCAATTCTCTGTCTCTCACCACCTGAAATTCTCACTCCCCTCTCCCCTATCAACGTGTCATACTTTTCTGGTAATCTCATCACAAAATCATGCACTCGAGCCCTTTTTGCAGCCTCTATCACCTCTTCTCGGGTTGCATCTGGCTTTGCATAGGCTATATTTTCGAATATAGTGCCATCAAAAAGAAAAGTTTCCTGAGGAACCACCGAGATTTTCCTTCTATAACTTTTGAGGTCATACTCCTTTAAATCGTGTCCATCCACAATAATTCGTCCCTTTGTAGGCTCATAGAATCTCAAAAGTAGATCAGCAATTGTGCTCTTTCCAGCACCTGAGGGACCGACAATGGCAACCTTTTCTCCTCTCTTTATTTCAAATGAAACCCCTCTTAGTGCCCAGGTTTCACCATCATAGGTGAAATAAACGTCCTCGTAAGCGATACCCTGCTTGAGTCTCTCGAAAATCAACCTTCCTCTGTGTTTTATACCATGTTCGGGTTCGGCCTCAAGAATTTCAAAAAGTCTCCACATGGAGGCTATCCCTTGCTGGAGAATTAAATTTGCCTGAGTGACCCTTTTTAACGGGCTCATAAGCGAAAGTGATGCAGCAAGGAACACGAAGAATTTTTCAGGTGAAAGTGTGTGGTACTTAAAAATCAGATAGGCACTCACAAAAAG
>JALXCE010000258.1 GCA_026991055.1 Caldifarciminota bacterium
CTCCCAGAGCCTTGAGCTCTACGAAGTAAATTCCAGAGGAAAGTCCTGCTGTGGCCAATCTCATACTGTGGTTTCCTGCAGAAATACGACCATTGAAGACTCTTTTAACCATTCTACCTGTAACATCGAACATGTTGACGCTGACATCGGCAGATTTCCCAAGAGTGAAGCTCAAAACAGCACTGTTTCTCACAACACTTGGAGCAAGTCTGAAAGCCTTTATCCCGTCAATTGGCCTGAAGCTATTTTCACTGATGCCTGTGACATAGACGTTGTATGCAGAATCAACATGAGCATAATAGCTTGCGAACGAAGTTCCACCGACAATTGCAAAGACCACAGAATCCTCAGCGCCAGGTGCAAGAGTGAATGGACCGGCAGAAACAACCACACTGTAGTCATTCGCACTTGCCTGGTTGCCAAAGTGTAGCTGGCCGGACATAAATTTCCATTCATTGGCATCCGTCATACCTGTGTCAGGATAAACGTATGTCGGGTTCGAAATTGTACTTATATTTGCAACGTGATCGCGTGGGTAGAGGAGTGTAATTCCGACAACCGGATTATAAGTATTTGGTGCCATAAAAGCTGTGTATCGTGTCGTATCAACAAATGCAAAATTTGTAGAAGGATCCTGTCCGATATCAAAGTCGATAAACTGGGCCGCATAAAAATTATTGAGAGTGGTTGTCCCACTATTCCTGAAATTGTATTTGATAATGACAAAATCACTATGTCCTGTCAGATGGTAGCCATAAGCTATTTGCTCAACTAAGACATTTCTGGGTGTGGAATGTCCAGAATCAGACATCATTCCCCAGAGTTCCTGGTTCCCTACCTGAGGAGGATCTACGTAATAAAGTCTTCCTAAAGGATTCGCAGTATATACGAGATCGCTATCCTGTGTACCGTGTTCATACCAATTGTCAACTACATAACTTGAATCAGTTCCAAAGGCTAAAGAGCCGTAAAATAAAGTATTCGCTCCTCCTTTAGGATACCTAAAACCATTACCCTGAGTCTGATCGGAATTTGTAAATCCGATTCCACCATTATCTGTAATAGTCAGGACGCAGTTACCTGTGTCAATATCGGCAAAATCAAACCTCGGTGTACCCACTGAAAGAATAAAACGGAGGTCTGTAGAGAATGAATCGTTAGCAGTTATATGCAATAAGAATGGTATTTCAGTCCCAACTGGTGTTGTGGATGAGGCATACACAATAAATGGGTCGGAGCTGTTAGTGATAGTATCTCCTATAGAAATTGTACCAAAATTTGCTGTCGAATCCAGTATAGATACTTCTTTTGTGTCGAGTCTTAAATACCCCATGGTGTTATTAGCTGGATAACTTGCAAGGTTTGTTAGTGTTACTGTTATCTCGGCTGTATCACCAGGGTCGAGTCTGCCATTTTGGTCATTAACCTGAACTGATACTAAGACAATGGTAGGAGAATTAGGTGAAGGGGTTGCCTCGATTGCTGCAAGTGCATCAACAATTCCCCAGCCATAGTCATTATTGGGAAATGTATGGCCACTGACGTGTTTAGCCGTATTGGTTAATATCTGGTAAATCTGGTAATAGTCAAGATTAGGATTCTTTGAAAGTAAGAGAGCTATTACTCCCGAAACATGTGGAGTTGCCATTGAAGTTCCGTCCCATTGTTGGTAACCACCACCTGGAATTGAGGAATACACAGCTTGGCCAGGGGCTGTTAAATCGGGTTTTATGAAATTCCAATCCGGCCTACTCCAATAAGTCGTATCGCTCCATGGATAACTATGAGGGGCAGGACCGCGCTGTGAAAAATCCGAAACTGTTTCAGTCCTGGTGATAGAGCCTACTCCGATGACAGTTGGATAATTACCGGGTGTACTTGCCCTTATATTTGGACAATTAACATCACGATTACCTATGGCAAATACGGGAATAAAACCCATCCCCCTTATGCTCCAGATTATACTCCAGTGAGAGAGAGAAAGTGTATCACAAGCTCCCCATGAGTTGTTAATTATTCTAACGTTAACACCAGAATCAGCAGAAAGGGTCGCAAACCATTGGAATGCCCTTGTTAGCCAGCTATTAAAAGCACCTTGATTTGTAAAAGCTTTAGCCGCAACAAAAGTAGCACCAGGTGCTACACCTATGTCGTTTACAAATGGTCCCGGTCCATCTCCTCCTAACATTGTCCCCATTGTATGTGTCCCATGACCAAGGTCATCATACGGTGCTGGGTATGAGTTTGTGGTGGCGTCATAGAAATGACCAGCAAATTTACCTCTGAGTGCGGGATGGGAGGTATCAACACCCGTGTCAATTTGACCAAGAACCACCCCTTGTCCTGTGTAGCCAAGGTTCCATACAGAGTCAGCGTTGATTTCCCTTATATTCCATCTTGTGAACTTCCCGTCTTTGGGCTCTACCCCCGTTGGTGAAGCTGTAGGTGCTGCACGCAGGAGACGAACCTTCCTGTCTGGCTCGATTAGCTTTATATCGTCTCTTGCAGCAAGCTTGAGGATGACATCCTTAGTAGCCTTGAGGTAAATGGCGTTAATAATCCAGAATGGCTGATATTCTGCCACCTCACCCTTCAGCGCTTTTATAAAGTTTATTATAGGCTGCTGAGAGGTTTCAGCGATGGTCTTCAGATAGTTCTCAACGGCTTTCTTATTACCCTTAAACATCTGAGGTAACTTGTCGTATGCGGGCTGGTTAGATGGATACACCATTACCCGAATGAACTGATTGTCACCTGCTTTCTGTAGTGTTTCCTGCAAGTCAGGTGCTATTGTTGCGTTTGCACTTAGTGTTGTTGCCAATAGCAACAGTACTAATAACTTCTTCATGACTACCTCCTTTCAAAATATTGGTTAATTTTAAATGAACTCATTACCCATTTCAAACACCGTAGAGGCTGTTTGGAAAATTCCCAATTACTCAATTTCCAGAAATTTTCCCTTACACATGCGGAGCTTTTGAGTGGAAAAGAATATTTTTTGACCTGGCATCCGGGGCTTCAAAGATTACTAAATTCCCGCGAAAATTTATTTGTGTTCCCCCTAAGATCGAGAACGCAGTCACGAAATGGTTGATTGTTCAATAAAAGTATTCCATAATATTTGCAAATATTCAAAGGAGTGCAAATTATGAATTTCGGGATAACAAAAGAGTTCAAAGAAATAAAAGCCACTGAGGAAATCAGGGTAGGCCTCTCTCCAAGAGGGGTCATGGAGTTGGTCCATTTAGGGGCCAACGTTTACGTGGAAAGTGGAGCAGGTGAAGGCGCAAGGTTCACCGATAGAGATTACAGAGATGCAGGCGCACATATTGTTTACAACAAGGAGGAAGTCATTAAAAGATCAGATGTAATACTGAAGATCCGCTGCCCCAACGCTGAAGAATGCGAACTTATGAAAGATGGTCAGACAATTATGGGTTACCTTCACCTCGCCGTCTCTCCAAAATCCATAATTGATTCGATTCTAAAGAAAAAGATTACGGCTATCGGATACGAGATAATTCAGAAACCAGATGGAACGTTGCCAGTATTGCGTCCCATGAGCCAGATTGCTGGAAGAATGGCAGTCCAGATTGCGGGTCGTCTTCTCGAGAGTAGAAAAGCTGGTAGGAGAGGTATTCTCCTCTCGGGTATAGCGGGCATACCACCTGCAGAGGTTGTTATAATCGGAGCAGGTACTCTGGGCTTCTGTGCAGCCAAGGCATTCTCCGGTATTGGCGCCAGTGTTTACATAGTTGACCGCGACATCGAGAAGCTCGAAAAAGTGGAAGGGATGCTTGGAGGACGCGTTGTCACCCTGCTATATAACAAGAGAAACCTCGAGAAACTCCTTCAATTTGCCGATGTTGTCATATGTGCTGTCCTGGTGCCTGGTGCTCGTACTCCTGTCTTGATTACACGTGAGATGGTTAGAAACATGAAGAATGGCTCGGTTATTATAGATTTTTCCATCGATCAGGGTGGTTGCTCCGAGACAACCCGGCTCACACCTGGAGAAGATTTTGTTTATGAGGACGAAGGGGTAATTCATTTTGCGGTGCCCAATGTCCCATCAAGAGTGGCGAGAACAGCTACACATGCCCTTACCAACGCCATTTTACCCTATTTGAAGAAAATGATCGACCTCGGAGTCGAGAAGGCATTGCTTGAGATTCCAGACCTGAGAAACGGAGTTTACACTTACGGTGGCTATGTCACCAATAAAAATATCGCAAGAAATGGACTTGCGTTCAAAGACTTAGAAGAAATCCTTAAGGGAGGGGAGTAAAATGTCCTGGTACGATGACTATAAAAAGAAGCTGACCACGCCCGAAGAGGCGGTTTCAGTGGTTAAAAGCGGCGATAGGGTTTATTTA
>JALXCE010000259.1 GCA_026991055.1 Caldifarciminota bacterium
AAGGCGATTATGAAAGTACCTGTTGGGTTCAGTCACTATTTCTTTAATCGTATCTGAGGGTGAAATAACATAATGGGCTCCAAAAGAGTTATCAAGGTGTCCCGTATTTGCATTGTATCTCACGAAGAAAACATCCCTTCCATTCCATGCCTGCACCATGTAGATAAAGGTATCGAGCTCTGCGATGTTATAAGAATTTAACTTCGTTCCATTGGGAATAGTCCAGCTCGCCGTTCTACTCCAGGTTTCTCCCCCATTGTTTGAGAAAAATAGTTGTGCAAAGTATCTTTTACTGCTTCCAGTTCCAGTATCTGCCTTTATTGCCATGAATAGATTGCCCGTGTTGTGTTCATATACAAGTTCGAGGTTTCGACTTTTCCAGGGGCGTTGGTTCAATAGAACCTCATTGCCCCATCTCATTGTGGATGAAGGTTCTCTATATTCCTCTCCAAGGATAATATCTGGATCAACCTGCTCGGCTCCCTTTATCAGTTTAATCGCCTCTTCATACGAACCTATATTCCATAGTTCACTGGCATCTTTCAGCGTTTTTGAAACATCTGGATTTTGAGAGGCAAGGTAAATAGAGATGTTCCCCCTTTCTGCGGTGGGAATTTCTGATAACTGGTGGGAGATTTCACCACCCCACACGACTCCCAATAATACTAACAAGAGATATTTCATAGACACCTCCCTGTTTATTAACCTATGTATAACGGAATGTCTTCTTCATGTCAAATTTTTCAAATTGTAAAAATCAAAAATATTTCCTGGTCTGGTGACAAGGATTTTTTGAAGGGTTTAAAAAGGCAGCAAAAGTCTGAAAGGGTTTTAGAAGTAATAATCAGGGCACTTTTTATGAGGGATTGGTATAAAATTACACTAACCAAACTTTTGAAGGCGGGACTTCTTTAAATCGTGTATACACTTAAATCGCCTTCTCCCACCTGCATCTTTCCCCACACATTTCACGCGTGGAGATCGCAGGAAAGGGAAATTTTTAAATCAAGTCCAACTTAACGTTAATTAACCAACTCTAAAGGAGCGGCTTATGGAGCTCCTTCGATGTCAAATTCAGGGATGCCGAACCAGAATCCGGTGCCCTTGATGAAGTCAAGCTGTGCAAGGATCAGGTCGTAGTGAGCCTGCTCCATTTCGGCAAGGCGGGTAAAGAGCTGTTTTAACTCCGGGTCCTCGGTTTTATCCGCCTGCTCTTTGTAAAAGTCTCTTGACTGTGCCTCGTGCTCGAGGGCGGCCTGAAGTGCATGAATCTGATGAGTCTCGGCGACCGAGGACTTCTTCTTCTCAAGCTTCTTTATGTCAGGCAGCAACTTCTGGAGTTCGTCCTCTTCAATCTTAATTTTCCCTATCGGCTGATCCTGTAAAACCTTGTCCCTTATGGATTCCAGTATCCTCATATGTTCGTACTCTTCACGGGCAAGCCATATAAACATATTTTTGCCCGTGACATCATGTGTCCTTTTGGCAAGGTCCAGATAGCTCTTGAGACTCTCTTTCTCAAGTTCAATTGCAAATTCATAGGCTTTTAAAATTTCATCTTTTGTCGCCATTTTTTACCTCCTCAAATTACCTCAAATTTTTTGCCCAATTTTTCGAAGACTTCAAGGGCCCTGTCGATTTGCTCATCTGTGTGTGTCGCCATCATACTGATCCTCAGAAGCTGCCTGCCTGGTGGAACAGCAGGAGAAATGACCGGGTTGACGTAAACTCCATTGTCAAGGAGTGCACGCCAGAACATAAAGGTTTTCATATCGTCTCCGATAATCACTGGGATTACTGGTGTTTCTGAAAGTCCAGTGTCGTAGCCCATTCCGCGCAGGCCATCAAGCATCCTTTTTGTGTTGTCCCAGAGTTTTTGCCGCCTCTCTGGTTCGTTTTTGATAATGTCCAGTGCAGCGGACACGGCGGCCACATTGGCAGGTGGCATACTCGCTGAAAAGATCAGCGACCTCGCAAAATGCTGAATGAAATTGATCACGTACTCTTTACCGGCAATAAAACCGCCGAGTGATGCAAATGACTTACTGAAGGTTCCCATCACGAGGTCTACTTCATCCTCAAGCCCGTAATGTTCTGCTGTTCCACGACCGTTTTTACCGAGGACACCAATGGCATGGGCATCGTCCACCATCACACGAGCCCCATATTTTTTGGCAAGCTCTACAATTCCCGGCAGGTCAGCGATATCGCCCTCCATGCTGAACAATCCATCCACCACTATGAGTTTGCCCTTGTTTTCTGGAATGGATTTCAGCACCCTCTCGAGGTCGTTCATATCGTTGTGCTTGAATCTGCGGATTTCGCCAAAGGAGAGTCTTGTGCCATCAATGATGCTTGCGTGGTCCCATTTGTCTGTGATTATAACATCCTCTTTTCCGGCGAGTGCTGAGATGGTACCGAGGTTGGTCTGATAACCTGTGGAAAAGACCAGAGCCCTCTCTTTTCTCATGAAATCCGCCAGCTTTCTTTCGAGCTCAAGGTGGATTTCAAGCGTTCCATTTAAAAATCTTGAGCCACAAGTGCCTGTTCCATATTTCTCAATTGCCTTCTGAGCTGCCTCTTTAACCTTTGGATGAACCGTTAGACCGAGATAATTGTTGGAACCAAACATCAGGACCCTTTTGCCTTCAATGGTGACCTCTGTATCCTCTGCCGAGGCTATGGGTCTGAAATAAGGATAAAGCCCCTGTTCCTTTACCTCATCGGCTTCTACAAACTTAGCGCACTTTTCAAAAATGTCCATAACATCCTCCCTGAATAAATATGACCACTTTATTATATTTTGTCAGCTTCCAAATTCCAAGTGGTCATGGGTTAAAGATAATTTAGCACGAGGTGCATGAGTTGAGTTCAGATGAAATTATGACAAAATTTAAACCCCGGTCGGCAATTTACCGCGTAAATTCTTACTTTCTTGACAGCTTTGAAGTGCGAAAATTATAATAACCTATCAAAAATCCACCCAGGGAGGATTATCAATGGACGAGAAAAAGACGCGAGCTATTATTTTTACACTTGTAACATTCTTCACGTGGCTTTTTTATTTTATGACCACTGCACCAACCGTTGTTTTCTGGGATGTAGGTGAGTTTCTCGCCTGCTCCCACATCCTTGGAATACCACACCCTCCAGGGACGCCACTTTACGTGATCCTTGGAAGATTTATGGACCTGATGCCCATCCCCCTTGCCCCTCTTTTCCATTTGATAAATAAGACTGAAGCAGTCAATAGTGTGCTGAAAATAACATCTGTTTCCATGCTTTCCGGCGCATTTACTGCCGGATTTGCATACCTTATCGTGGTAAAAATTATTGAAAAATGGGATGCCCCCGTACCAAAATCATTTGCCCACATTGCAGGTATTTTTGCCGGTTTAATCGGAGCGTTTGCAAGAACAGTCTGGATGAACTCTATCGAGGCCGAGACCTACACACCATCAGTTTTTGTGATGGTTTTCCTGACCTGGGTGGCTTTAAACTGGTGGGAGCATAAGGACAGTCCCGTTAGCATAAGATATATTCTCTTCTCACTCTATGTGCTCTTCCTTTCCAGTGGAATTCACCTGATGCCATTGATATTCTTCCCTGCACTTTTCGTCTTTGTCTGGGTGGTAAAGCCAAAGCTTATCTGGGACATGGAATTTCTTGTTGTAACGGCCGCCACATTTGCACTCATTGCTCTCATGAAATTGACATATGAATATGGGACTGGCTCTGTGGCCCTGATGATAGTTTCGCTCCTTGTAATGGCGTGGTATCTCTACTACAAGAAGCTCTTTGACATTAACGACTTCCAGATTATGCTATTCATAGGTGGCTTTATAGTTGTTCTCGTGGGGCTCTATACAAAAAGCTCCATACTGCTCATTATTGGGACATTCCTCGACATTCTAATTCTTTACATTAAGGCGAAGCTTTACAAAGACTGGAAAGGGTTTGCCCTCATCTTAATAGTGGTTGCCTTTTCCGCTGAATTTACCATGATGGTGAGGGCTATCCATAATCCCAAAATCAACGAAACAGACCCATCCAACTGGAAATCCTTCATGGATGCCCTTTTGAGAAAGCAGTACGAGCCTGCCAAAATCCTGCCAAGAAGGATTCCATTCACAGACCAGCTACTCCTGTTCTGGAGATACTTCACATGGCAGTATGCGAGTCTTGTGCTACCGCTTACTTTCCTTGGACTTCTTGGTCTTGTTACTCACTTCGGTAATGAAAAGAAGACTTTCTGGCTCGTTGGAACTGCTCTCCTTATGGGCAGTCTCGGGCTCATTATTTACCTCAACCTCAAGGACTCTCCCACCGCCCCGATTAACCCGTTAAATCCGAGAGAGGTAAGGGATAGGGATT
>JALXCE010000260.1 GCA_026991055.1 Caldifarciminota bacterium
TCGATGGTTTCAATGCCTTTGTTTTACAGGTTACTAAGCGCGCTTCCTTTCCACGCGAGGGTTGTGCTTGTTGGAGACCCGGCCCAGCTGCCGAGTATAGGGCCGGGGAATCTTTTGACAGACCTTCTTAATATGGAATTCCCTTCTGTAACTCTTAAGCATGTCTATCGGCAGGGTCCAGGCTCTTCAATCGCACTGAATGCGAGAAATATTCGCGAAGGTAAGCTACCTGAGATCGCCAACAATGAGGATTTTATTGTGAAATATTTTGAGAAAAACGAGGATTTTGTAGAACCTCTGAAGAGGGCAATAGTTTATTTTGGTAATCAGATTCAGCTTATTACCCCGCAGAGACGGGGTATTTTGGGAACGAAGAATTTAAACTTTATTGCCCAGGGGCTCTTGAACCCTCCAACGAGTGATAAAGTAGAGATACAGATTGGAGAGCGGGTCTTTCGCGAAGGTGATAGAATAATCCAGATTGTAAATGACTATGAAAGAGTGGTTTTCAATGGTGAAATTGGTGAGATCTTTTCTATAGACAAAGAGAATGGGATGGCCATTGTCAGATTTGAAGACGGAGATGGCGAAAGATTTATCGAATACACCTTTGAGGAATTGAGGGACGAGACAGATCATGCCTATGCATTAACAGTCCATAAGGCTCAGGGGTCAGAATTTGATGTTGCTCTACTGGTAATGAGTCTATCGCACTATGTGTTTCTGCACAGGAATTGGTTTTATACAGCAATAACAAGGGCGAAGAGGGTTTTAACCCTCTTCGCCCACCCCAGGGCAATCCAAATAGCAGTAAAAAACGTCAAACCAATGAAAAGGTATACTTTTCTCTCTTACTTAAGCGAAAAATCTCCATAGTTCTTCAACCATGTGTTTTGTGTGTTGGGTGCTTATGAGGCTTTTATCGAGTTTCTCAAGGATTTCTGCAAAGGTATCTACTACCACCGGGTCGAAATATTTTCCTTTGTTTTCCTGAATGAAACTCAGAGCCTCCTGCCAGGAAAGTGCTGAACGGTAAGGCCTATCAGTGGTCAGGGCATCGAAAACATCGGCCACAGCTATAATTCTGGCACACAATGGTATTTGCTCACCTTTTAAACCTTCAGGATATCCTGTCCCATTATACTTTTCATGATGGTACAGAATGCAGTCCTTCACATTTTTCCACGGGAATTCGATATTTTTAAGCTGCTCGATTGCGTAAACAGGGTGTTTTTCGATCTCTTTTCTTTCTTCAGGAGTCAATTTTCCGCGTTTCAAAAGGATTTTATCGTCGATTTTGAGTTTGCCTATGTCGTGGAGGAAGCCTCCTATTAAAAGCCCCTTAAGTGAGAGCTCATCATCCAGTAGTCTTTTGCCGATAAGAAAAGCGTAGTAGGTGGTTCTCGCAGAATGTCCGAGCGTATACGGATCCTTAAGCTCAACCTTCTCTCCCCATTGTAAGGCGATCTCCAGGAAATTGCTTTCTATGTCCTCAATACTCGTTTTTATACGTCGCTTATAAAAGTCAATTTCAGAAAAGCATTTCCTGGCTTTTGTGAGAAATTCAAGAGCTTCTCTAAAATTCCCCTGGCCTTTGTTAATTGTCCCAAGCTCTAAATAAACGAAACCCTCAAGCTCTTTGTCTTGAACCTTCCCTGCAAGCTCTATCGCCTTTTCCAGGACTGTTTTTGTAAATGTGTTTTTACCTTTCATGTGCCAGTATTTTGAAAATGCAATTAAATAATGTACTTTGGAAACCAGATTACTTGAAATGATAAATTTCCGGGCTAAATCTAACCTTTTTTTAGATTCTACGAGTTTATTCTCAGCCGTATATACCGACGATAAAGTTACAAAAGTTTTTACCAAGAGATCAGGATCCTTTACGTTGTATTTATTCAAGTACTCCTCTGCTTTAGATAAATAATAAGAGGCTTTTCCTATTTCATTAGTTTCGAAATAAATATTTCCGAGGTTCACAAGAACCGGTATGTAATATTTTACAATATCCTTTGGGTCAGCATTCGCGGAATTTGCGAAGTATTTTAAAATTTTATTAAACTCAACAATAGCTTTATCCGTTTTATTTTTAAACAAATAAAGAATGGCTCGGTTATTTACTATGATTAAAATTTTTCGTTGGCGCCAATTAAAATCGTCGACTTTATTTAAGAGATTCTCAGCTTCGTTGTAATAATGCAGTGCTTTATCAATTTTGCCCTGCCTATATTTAACAATTCCTAATCTATGGATGATTGTAGCCAATTCCTTTTTATCCCCGATTTTTTTGAAGCAATCTGCTGATGATTTAAAATATTTTTCCGCTTCATCAAGCCTATTGATTTTCATTAGGACAATACTTATTCTTTTAAAAACGGTACAGAGAGTTTTATCTTCCTTTTTTTGAGTAAAAGAGGACAATAGGGTTTTATAACAATCCAATGCGTTTTCTAATTCTCCAGAGTTTTCCAAGCTTTCACATTTAAATAAATCCACCCCCTCCTTTACTCCGAGTGTAATCTTGTTATCGTCTGAAGATTTCATAAGAACTCCAACTTTCTCTTTAATTCCTTTTCTTCATCAGTCAATCCATGTTCACTCGCAAGCTTTAGCGCCTCATTAAGTAATTTCCTCGCTTCTGACTGGAGTCCTCGTAGCAAGGCTATATCTGCCCATACGTTATAAGTGTCTATGAGGTTCTTGTAATCGTTAAACTCCATGAAAATCTGAGTAGCTTCCTGAAATTTGCTAGATATTTCACTGAAACTCGCGTCCTGCTGATTTAGGATCTTACCTAAAAGAACATTTGTCTCTGCTATCCACCTTCTGCTTTCCCTACCGTCTACCGTTGCATAAACTGTTAGGGCTCTTTCTGCAAAGACCTTGCTTATATCAAACTCCCCGAGTTCGTAATATATTTCTGCTTTCTCTTTATAGATGTGAGCGAGGATGTCGTATTTATGCAACTTCCGGGCAATAGTATGAGCTCTCTGGTAATAATCCAGTGCTTTTTCGAACATCTTTTTATGCTTAAATACGCTCCCCATGTTAACCATTATGCCGCTTGTTATGCTGGAACCCGGTTTGACCGTTTCATAAAGCGATAGAGCCTTCTGAAACTGTATCAGTGCCTCATCATATTTTCTTTCAACTGCAGCGTAGTAGACGGCTAAGTTGTTGTACGCTGTAGCTAAGCACTTCTTCTGATCGATTTTTTCTCCGATTTCTATGGCTTTTGAATAATATTCTATGGACTTACTATACTCACTCTCGCCGGTATAAATATTGCCAAATTTCACAAGCACAGAGCACTTACGGGATTCATCTTTCTGTTGATTAACCAGTGAGAGCATTTGTTCCAACAGCTCTTTAGCCTTTTGGTAGTCACCCTGTTTGTAGTGAATTCTGTAAAGGGTATTTAGAACTTCATATTTCAATTCATAAGGTAGCTTTTCGTATTCATCAGAGTCCAGGATTTCCGACATTATTTGCTGTGCTTTTGAGAAATCACCTACCTCAAGGAAAATTTCAGCCACCTGTTTTGAAAGCTTTACTCGGTGTACTGGAGGAATTAACTCGGAGGACTCCTCGTAAAGGTGTTTTATGAAGTATGATAAATCGTCCTTCTTTAACATATTCTATACTCCTTCCATTTCTATGCCTCCCTAAAAAATTTTAATCATCGTCGTCCAGTATATTTACTATGTAGAAAGGTAACCTTCGGTTGATAACTTTAGATGCACCCTTAGCAATATTCCTACTAAATGGATAGTCTCCGCTCAGTATAATAACATCTTCGTCTTCCAGAGGAAAAACATTACTTATGTCTTCTTTTTCAAAAAGCATATCTTCCCACTCAATACTTCCTGAGGGATTAATTTTCATAGTAACCCTTTTCATGGCCAATTTTTTAATCATCGGGGTCGATAATGATCCATGCAGTAAAGTGGCTGGTGTTGTAGGTTACAGTGAGGTCGTTTCCGCTTACAGTTGCAGTAGAAGGAACAACTACCCATTCGCCTGCATTTGGATCGAACCATGCAACCTGAATATCGGACGGATCAGGGATGTTTGGAAGATTTTTGAAGGACATTGTTACCGTTACCGGCTTGTTGAATGTGTAAGGTGATGGACCAAGGTCCTGTCTCGCTTCCGTGACATCCGGAATATCAATGGTCACTGTCTCTGTGTTGTGAAGCGCACCGGCAGGGACAGTCACCGTGTATGTTACCTGTACATTACCTATGGTGTAAGAACCTGATACAACTCCCCCCTGATTTGGTGTTAAAGTTTTTTCAAAGTGTAGACTGCCCTTCGTTGGATGCATATCTGAGATTTTGAA
>JALXCE010000261.1 GCA_026991055.1 Caldifarciminota bacterium
TCAGCTCGAAGGGAAATTCCCTGTGCCACAGGATGATAGGCCATGCCTGCTATTATCGCGCCTGAGAGGAAAAGGTTCTTTTCGTTCAGAAACTGGATTTTTGTGAATGGGCCAAGTCCCTCACCGAGTGAGCCTCTCATCCCAAAGTCCACGCTTTTCGATGCCCCGTACATGAGATATCCACCGATATTTGGATAAATGAAAGCTCCCTTATTGTGTTCTTTTGACTTTTCCTTAACAGAATTGTCGAAATACAGGGGCATATTGGCGTACCATCCGGCATTAACATCTCCCGGTTTCAAGGACTCAGCTGTCTGGAAGGTTCCAAAGAAGCACCCCTCAAGCAGGAAGACAAAAGGCAAGAGCAAGAAGAATCTTTTCATCACATTAAATATGGAGCCCACGACCGGACTCGAACCGGTGACCTCGTCCTTACCAAGGACGTGCTCTGCCGCCTGAGCTACGTGGGCTTAAATTAAAAAGAGCGGGAGACGGGATTCGAACCCGCGACACCCAGCTTGGAAGGCTGGAACTCTACCAGCTGAGTTACTCCCGCCTTTTTAAATGGTGGAGGGGGGAGGATTCGAACCCCCGAAGGCAAAAGCCACCAGGTTTACAGCCTGGCCCCTTTGGCCGCTTGGGTACCCCTCCACCAATCGGTTTCGTTTCACTGGAGCTGGCGGAGGGATTTGAACCCCCGACCTGGTGATTACAAATCACCTGCTCTACCACTGAGCTACGCCAGCTCATTTCAAAGACCGCGTCAAACGGTATATTAATTTAACCGACTACCCCTCTACCGTCAAGAAGTTTGTGGGATAGGTGTTATCAATCCCGAAATGTTTTCCCGGGCATTCGGGCCTCTTATATTAATGCTTCAAATTGATTTTAAACTTGGTTAGGGCATCTCCCCGCGCGAAGCGCGGGGAGATGCCCTTCAGCTTAAAGCATATAAAATTTCGAGATGCAGCCCCTCACCTCAATCCTCTCCCCGCAAGAATTTACGCGGGGAGAGGAAGTTTTTTTAAAGCCAGCCCAAATTGTTGAGCCCACAATCTATGCCCGTATGGTGAGTGAGTTTTCATATCTTACAAGCTCCGCTTGTAAGGTAGAGCACCAAAAGTGCCTACCTCATAAGTGAAGCTCGTGCCCAAAAAGACGACAGATTCTTCTCTCCCCCGCGCTTTGCGCAGGGGAGAGATTCAAGGTAGGGGCTTTCCGCCTGAAATCCTCGAAGATATAAGATGTAAAAACCCTCATCCCTATCCCGCAAAGCGGGAGAGGGATTTTAATCTTTTCTTGAAAGGAGTTTTCAATATGTTGCCCGTCACATCTATCCTCATTTATACGCGGAGTATTTTGCATTTGGAAATATTCGAACAACTACTCAAGTTATTTACCTCAATCGGCGGAATCTGTATAATTATGCACTCTTTTAAATTTCCTGTTACCTTTCGGAGGAATTCCATGGAAAAGTTTAAACTGGTCATCCCTAAAGGGAGAATACACAAAAATGTTGTAAAACTGCTTGAAGATATCGGAATACGCGTTGAGGCCGATGAGCGCACATACAGACCCATCGTCAGCGCACCAGAGATGTACGTAAAAATCATGAAGCCCCAAAATATCCCCAAGCTCGTTGAAATAGGGGCTCACGATGCGGGATTTACTGGCTATGACTGGATTCTGGAAACAGGGGCTGATGTGGTGGAACTCCTTGATACTGAATTTGACCCTGTGAAGATTGTTGCAGCAATCCCCGTTACATCAGACTGGGAAACCCTCAAAAATAAGAAACTCATCGCTGCCTCGGAGTACGAGAATATCACAAAAAAGTTCCTCGAAGAGGAAGGTGTTGATTACATTTTTATACGAACCTTTGGAGCCACTGAGGTCTTCCCACCAGAGGATGCAGACCTCATTGTGGATAATTCTGCCACGGGAAGAACCCTCGAAATGAATAGACTGAAAGTCATCAAGGAACTCTTTCACTCCTCCACACGCTTCATTGCCAATAAAAAGGCCCTTGAAGACCCATGGAAGAGAGAAAAAATCGAGGAACTGCTCATGCTTTTTCGGGCAGTCTTGAATGCCCGTGAGAGGGTTATGCTCGAGATGAATGTGCCAGCAGACAAATTTGAGGAAATTGTTAAAGTTCTTCCATGTATGAGGGCTCCCACAGTGGCACCACTTTACGGAGATCAGGGTTATGCCATTAAAATTGCAGTCAAAAAGGAAGAAGTACGAACCCTGATTCCGCTTCTTAAGAAGATGGGAGCAACCGATATCCTCGAGTACGAACTCAGGAAGGTGATTGTATGAGAGAACATCTAAAGAAATTAGAACCCTACAAGCTGCCTGATTATCCGAGGAGAGACAAAATAAGACTTGATCTCAATGAAAATCCTTTTGGCCCCGCACCTGAGGTTGTGAATGCCATTAGAAACATATCTGCTGAAGACCTTAGTGTGTACCCGGAGTATGGTACCCTTGAGAGGAAAATTGCACAGTATGTGGGAGTTAATCCTGCCCATGTGGTTATAACTAATGGTGCTGACGATGCCATTAAATGTGTTTATGAGGGGAACGTATCTCCCGGAGACCATGTTCTGATGCCCCATCCAACTTACTCCATGTATGAAGTTTACTCTGACCTCTGCCAGGCTGTTAAAATTTACGCTCACTATAAAAACGATTTCAAATTCCCCCTCGATGAATTTTTATACAAAATTGATTCAGCGAACCTGATAGTTGTGGTGAATCCTGCAAACCCAACAGGTGGCTTGATTGACCGCGATGTATTTTTAAAAATTCTGGAAAAAGCAGTGGGTAAACCTGTGATACTTGATGAGACCTACTGGCAATTTGCCGGTAAAACCTTTGCCGAACTGGTTGAAGACTATGAAAATTTATTCGTTATCCATTCATTTTCCAAGCTTTTTGCCCTTGCAGGTGTAAGGATCGGGTATGTGATTACCCGGCAGCGTGAGCTTATTGAGAAAGTGATCGAGCCTTTCCGCGTGAGCTCACTTTCTGTGATTGCAGGCCTCGCTTCCCTTGAGAATCTGGACTATTATGATGATGTTCTTGCTAAGCTTAAGAAAAACCGCTCTACGCTTGTTGAGAAGTTCCAGAAGCTCGGCTTTGAAGCCTATGACACAGAGACGAATTTCATTCTTGTTAAAGCTGGTAATCGTGCAGGATTTATAAAGAAGCATCTTTTTGAGAGGGGGGTACTCATCAAACATTACCCATCCCCGGGAATTTTAGAAAACTTCTTGAGGATCAGCGTTGGGAGGGAAGAAGACATAGACGCACTTTTCAGTGCTTTGCGGGAAATCCTGCCTTCTAAGGTGCTCATCTTTGATATGGATGGAGTGCTTGTGGATGTTAGGGAATCTTACAGAAAAGCCATAAAGGAGACTGCAGAGTATTTTACCGGTGACGAGGTTTCATACGAGGAGATTCAGGAGTTTAAGAATCGTGGTGGACTGAACAACGATTGGGACCTTACCCATGAAATCATCAAATCGCGTGGGGTGAATATTTCTCGTGATGAGGTGATTGAAAAATTCCAGGAACTCTTCCTGGGTGAAAATTTCAGTGGCTACATAAACCGTGAGAAATGGGTCATAGATATGGATGTCCTCCAGTGGCTTTTCGAAAATTACAGGCTCGCAGTTTTTACATCGAGACCAAAAGAGGAAGCTTTTTATACATTGAAGAAGTATGGGGCAGATGGGTTTTTTGATATCGTCGTCTCGCTTGATGATGTGAAAGAGACCAAGCCCTCACCTGAGGGAATCCACGTGATACTTGAGAAGCTTGGAATTTCTCCTGAGAATGCTTATTTTCTCGGAGATACAGTCGATGACATGGAGGCAGCGAGACGAGCAGGTGTCACGGGAATAGGTGTTGCCCCACCCGGTGGTAATGTATCCCGGTATGAGAGGCTATTTAAAGAGCATGGGGCAAAATATGTCATTGGCAGTGTGAATGAAATTAAGGAAATTTTACTTAAGCTCTCACATAGTGAGTGATGGAGGTGTTTGAAAACGTTGCCCCTTCCCGGCCTCCCCCCACGCACATTGTGCGTGGGGGGAGGCCGGGAAGGGGGGATTCATTTTAACCGGAAAGGTGATGAAAAATGAGGAAAGCTGAGATAAAAAGGGAAACCCTTGAGACAAAAATTGAGATAAAGCTCAAGATTGATGGGCAGGGGAATTGTGATATTAAAACAGGTGTGGGATTTTTTGATCACATGCTCAAGAGCTTTTGCAGGC
>JALXCE010000262.1 GCA_026991055.1 Caldifarciminota bacterium
TAATGATATTCTAAGGGGTGATGAATTGCAAATTTGGTGGAGGCGGCGGGAATCGAACCCGCGTCCGGGGATAATGACCCAGAAGGTCCTACATGCTTAGCCTGCCTTTTGAACTGGCACCTCCAGCTTCCCGGCAGGCGGGGAAGGTTCTGGAGGTCCCTCCGGTGTAGATGTCGCTCTGATCCTACCGGAGCGAGGACCAGAGCCGAGCTCCCTGTCTATGACACCCTTGTGGCGAGTCGGGAGCAAACCTCACCACAGGGCGGGCTGCTCTTCAATTAGGCAGCCATTGCGTAGTTGTACTCGGGAATTGTTTTTTGCCGCCTGTTTTACGAGGTGACGGCACCTCGGCATGCACCTTCTGGACCACGCTATCCCCGTCGAATCCTTACGCCCCCACTTTTCAAAGATCGCATACTATAAATAATCACTTTACATCCATTGTCAAGCCCTCAGCAATCAGTAAAATTCCTCCCATTCGATATTTTCTTCACCCTGCTGCTGTTTGCGATGGCGATATGTGTTGAAGTTATACTGGACGTTCAGCGAAATCATCCGCGACGTTCTCGTATACGCCCTCTTTGAATAGAAGTTCTCACCTTCGGACTCTGATTCCCATCGAAAGCTACCCGTGAGATTCCTCACCTGAAGAGTGAGAGATATGTTCCTTGTAATCTTCTCTCTCAATCCAAGATTAACAATATAAAACCCTTCGCGTTTCCCCTGTGAAGTGCTTACAGGACTCCTGTACCGGTAAAGTACCTCGATCCCAGTTCTTGGCCCCAATTTTATATCGCTGGTCAACCTTGCACTCCAGGAAAAGCTTTCATTATTCCCGCGCTCGAGCCCGGTGGCCTGGTATCTGAACATATCAAGAGACCAGTTGAGGTCGAGAAAGGCAATAGGACTCCAGTTGAGAAGTAACTCAATTCCCGTTCTATAGGCATTACCTGTGTTTTTGAAGGTTTCAATGAAAATATTCTGTGAATCTGGCTGACTCACCCGCTCGATGTTGTTGTGTATAGTTTTATGATAGACATCGGCTGAAATAAGTCCTTCTGGTATCGGGAACTTTACGCCCAACTCGTAGCTATCAATGTATTCGGACTTAAGTGAAGGGTTACCCATCATAATGGTGTGCGGGTCAATCCAGGTCTTGAAATGGCCCATCATCCAGCCCCTTGGCCTCCTGATTCTCCTTGAGTAGCTGGCCATCAATTCCCTCGCGGCGCCAAGGTCCAAAGAAACGTGGAGGGATGGGAAATAGTTAAATTCTTTAAAACTATCTTTTTCTCCAGTGAGAGCATCTGTAACTGTCTTGTAGGCGTATTCACCTCTAAGGCCGAGTTTGTAACCCATCCTGTCGAGAGTTGAGCTAAAAAGTGCGTACAAGGCGTGTCTGCTCTCATCGTCTCTGTATGACTGAGCACTTAGGTACTCAAATCTCCCACTATCCGGGTTATAAACATAACTTTCGGTATTTGTGCTATTTTTCCTGTAGTGTCCCTGATATCCAGCTTCAAATTTACCGCTCCAAATAGGTCTTTTGTAATTTATGCGGGAGTCCAACCTCCAGCCATTACCTGTGGATGGGACCTCTCTGCCATCCAGAACCGTTCCAGATGAATCCCATTCTGTATAATAACTGCTGCCACTACTGTGGCCACGAGAGAAAGAAAGGTCAAAGTTTAGCCTGTGGACCCTACTGCCAAAATTATGTTCAAAACTAAAGAACGCACCATAATGAGGATGTTTCCTCTGGAAAGCTTCTCGTGTACGGGTTCCCGCTTCAAAAATAGCGTTAATTCCACGCTCCATCTGCCATTTAGAAAAAGAACTACCGAGGGTCAAAACATCAGATGGAGATATTTTTAAATTTATACCACCACGGAAATAGAGAGGCTTCATTGTAAATTGTGTGGTTCCATTGGACCTGATCCATAGGGTATCGGCGGGAAGATAAATGGCCCTTTCCGTTGTATAATCACCGGGATAGTTTCTGTGCCCAAACCCAAAAGAAGCGTATAAGTCAAATCGCCTTTTCCTCTGAGTCAGGAGTACATTCAACCCATAGTTATTAAAACTCCCTGCGTTGCCAGACAGGGTGAAGCCTGTATTGCGTTTCCTGTTCTTTTTGAGAATAATGTTGATAATCCCTGCCTCACCTTCGGGATCATACTTCGCAGATGGATTGGTGATAATCTCGATTTTATCAATCATAGCAGCCGGGAGCTGCTGAAGAACCTCGTTGGGGTCCGCAAGGGTTGGACGACCATCAATGAGCAATGTAAAATTACTGCTGCCCCTGAGTTTCACGTTTCCCTCGATATCTACCTCTACTGAAGGGGCATTTTTCAGAGCATCAACAGCGGTACCTGATGTGGTTGTTAGCTCTCGACTGACATTTATAACCTTTTTGTCAATCTTGAAAGTCAGAGCCGGGGCTTTAGCCTTCACCTCCACGGGCTTTGATGCAATAACTGCAGGTTTTAAATAAATCTTACCAAGACGGACGAAAGGCTTTTCTGGCGAGAGTAGCACATTAATGCTTTTTCTCCTGTATCCGATAAAATCAACATTCAGATAATACTTTCCGAATTTCAAATTCTTTAGAACAAATCTACCTCTCTCATCTGTTGCTGTACCTCCCACTTTCACACTGTCCTTCACTCTGTATGCAATAACCGTAGCATATTCAAGCGGAGTATTCGTCTCTGCATCAAGCACCACACCAACAATGGCAGTTCGAGGCCTCTTCCTTGCCTGCGCACTCAATAAAAGTGGAACCATTAGAAAGATCAGGAACAAAGACTTTCTCATTTTTACACCTCCAGAATTTATTAGACACGCACCACTTACACCTTGTTCCAGTGAATTTATATCCACTCAGACAAACATTCCAGAGTCATCTGGAATCAGAGGTGATAACTTGATTGTGGCTGGCGAGTTTAAATGTTCTCTGTTGTTTTCCTCAGCTCGCGGGCGTGGGCGTAGAATTCTTTTGTTGTCATTCTCTTCATGAAGACAAGCCCGCGGGTAGCTCTTATCAAAGGACTCATATGGTTGTGGAAAAACTCACGTCCAAGCAACGTTTTAACTGCCTGATACTGCTCTACCTGAATCTTCTGGGCAAGCTCAGAGAATGGACCATCGTGCTCGTAACTTGGGAACGAAGCATTCTTCTGGGATACAAAGGCGTTTACAAAGGCATTCTCCATAATGGCAAACATATTTAGAGAGACTGGCACGTAGAAGTTGGATTCTCCTGGATGAAACCTGTACCAAACGTTTCTATACCCGAACACAGTAATGTCGTGCTTCCCGCTCTCTTTCTCATACCTCTTAAGGGCCTCGGCCACTGTCTGGAGCACCTTATAGTGTGTATCAGGCCCACTTGCCTCCGGGTCAAAGGCCACAGTCACCACATCTGGCTCGACTTCTCTAAGGAGGTTCAAAACGGGCATTACGTCCCTCTCCACTGTGGGCTCCTCCGTGAATATATCCCCGGTGTAAAAACCCAGTCTCAGATGTCTTACTGAATCACACCTGATGCCGAGATATCCCCAGAGTCGGTCAGCCTCCCACTCACGAATCATTCCCTTAAACCTCTGAACATCCGGTGGATCCTTTTTCCCCGGATAGACACTTTCAAAGTATTGAACAAGCTCATCGATCTTCTGGTTGACCTCTTCAAGGCTCTTAAGACCATAGTTTTCCACAAGATTTCTGATGATACGTCTTGCAGTCCCTTCATCCTTCATGTAGCTACTGCGAGCGGCAATTCCATCAAGATACTGCCACACATCTCTGTTCCTACCTTCGCTATTTTTAGGGTCAAAGTACCCTTCATCCCACATCCTTTTGAAATCCTCAGTAAAAATAAACCTCCTGGCCTTTTCCAATGTCTCGAGGGCAAATGAGTTGGTAACAGCCGTAAATCCAGAAGTCATGTAGGCAAAAAAGTGTCTGTTTGTCGCATTCCTGATGCTTCTCACAGCAAAGGGGAGATAACCGAGCATTATATCATCGTGATGGGGTGAAGTATGGAGAAACGTCGTATTTGTGAATATCTCTGTTCCCTCAGCAATTTTCTCCCTGAGGGACTGACTTACCCTGGTAATAAGCTCCTCTGGCTTTCTTTCTGTTTTCCTTATAACAAGACTTGCAAGGCGATCATTCTTGAAATCATCCTCATCGAGATTCCCCACCCTTTTGCCCTTCTTAAGTGCAAGGTCTATCACTACCTTCTCGAT